>CAYTJC010000007.1:0-17866 GCA_964437875.1 uncultured Dysgonomonadaceae bacterium | reverse complement strand
AATGAGCCAATTAAAACAATTAATCGGCTCATTGCTACATTCTATTTCAAAATCTTCCATCTTATAGTGCTTAAGAGCTGGTTTGTAGGCTTTTTGGTGTTTGCAGGGTTAATCCATTCATAGATAGTAGGTTTGTTGTTTATTTGAACAAACTTTGATGCGGCTTTGTTTTATTATTTGGGATATAGAAAATAGATTGCCATATATAATAACAGAATAATAAATAGACCTAAACTTAAAAAAGGGATGAATAAAATTAAATTAGGATTGAGATTGTTTGCGATAACTGGGATTTTTCTCATTATGAATGCATGCACCGGTGGAGAAACTTCAAGCACAATAGTTGCTGACCACGACATTACAGACAACGCAGATAAGATAACTAAAGCAATCTGCGTGATGACGCCAACCGAAGGCAATGAAGTGAAGGGATTGATTACTTTTACTCAAAAAGAGGGTGGAATATTGATTGAAGCAGATATTGAAGGTCTGACTGAAGGAAAACATGGTTTCCATATTCATGAATGGGGCGATATTTCGAAATCAGACGGAACATCAGCAGGTGGACATTTTAATCCAGACCATGCAGAACACGCTGGACCTGAACATGCCATAAGACATGCTGGTGATTTGGGTAATATTACTGCCGATGAGAATGGAAATGCACATTACGAGCAAGTTGATAGTCTTATATCTTTTGCAGGAAAGCATAATATAATTGGGAGATCAGTTATTATACATGTGGGAGAAGACGATTTAGTATCGCAACCTACAGGTGATGCTGGTGGAAGAGTAGCTCAGGGAGTGATTGGAGTAGCGGAGTAAAGTAAAAAATCACATCTGTTGGCACTGTTTAGCCTCTCTTTCTTTCACAATAAAATTGAGCCCATTGTATGGGATAGTTGCTTGTTTAGATAAACTAAGCAAAGCATGCAAAAAGCCCACAAATCAATGAATGATTTGTGGGCTTTGTTGTGTCTATTAAGTGCTGCTTAATCCTTATTATTCAGGTTTTTAGCTAGCGTTTGCAAACTCTACTTATACTTCATCCACTTAATAAGTTCCTTCATGCTTGGTTTCTTGCCATACATCAAAATGCCCACTCTGTAAATCTTTGCAGCCATGATGGAAGTGAGGATAAACGAGCCATAGAGCAATACTACCGAGAGAAGCTTCTCCCACAGCGGAACGCCAAATGGCAAGCGCACCATCATTACAATGGGCGAGGTGATGGGGATGAGCGAACACCAGAAGGCTAGGGGCCCATCGGGGTTGTTGATGCTATAGAACCCGGCATAGAAGGCAAAGAGCATGATGATGGTGATGGGGGTCATAAATTGTTGTGTGTCTTCTTCGTTATCGACCGCTGCACCAATGGTGGCGAAGATGGAGGCAAACATGACGAAACCGCCAATGAAATAGATGAGGAAGAAGGAGATAATCTCGAACCAATTGACCGATAAGATATTTGTCATTGCGGCTTCAATATTCATGCCTCCCATGCTCGCCATTCCTCCCATTTCGCCAGAGGCTGCTGCCATTTGCGATGCTTGTTCGGGATTGATAAGAAAGAAGGAGACTCCGGTGAAGAGCAGGGCAAGCATTACTCCCCAAAATACTAATTGGGTGATGCCTACCAAACCAATGCCCACTATTTTACCGATGAGCATATAAACAGGTTTTACAGACGATATCATTACCTCTACAATGCGGCTGCGTTTTTCTTCCATCACGGCTTGCATTACCATGCCGCCATAGATCATGATGAACATATAGATGAGAATGGTGAAGCCGCCACCTACAATGGAGGCTACTACGGTAGATGTTTCGGAGATGGTGCCATCGTCGCCCCAGCGCATGGTGGAGAGCGAGATGTTGTTGTTGGACTCTACAATGTTTCTTACTTGTGCTATGGTTGTATTGTCCACATTGTCGGCATGCGATAGTATTTCTAGTTTCTGTTCCGTTACTTTGTCAGACAGGGTTCTCTCTATGGATTGAAGCAAATCCATGGGGGCTTGTTTTTCTGACAAGAGGCTGACCGATTTTGGCTTCTGGCTTAAATCGTCCGTTATCTGTAAAATAGCATACACGTCTTTGCCTATACGCGATTTTTGATTGGCGGCATTGTCACTGCCCTCTGTTTTGCCCAATAGTTCGTACTCGTAATAGGCTGTGCTTTCAAACTCGGAAGCATAGATTCCGGTTTCGTCAATGACTATAATCTTGCGTATTCCCGAATCTTTAATGGTGGAAAGCCAATAGGGCACAAACACCAATGCAGTGAATAGAAACGGCATGAAGATGGTGAGCAGAATGAAAGACTTTTTGGTGACGCGTGAAATGTATTCGCGCGATATGATGATTTTTAATGCGTTCATAGGGGTAGGGGGATTGTTTTACTGTGTTACGGTTTCAATAAATACTTCGTTCATGGTAGGGAGTTCTTCTTCAAACGATGCTATCTTATACCTATTGAGCATTTGCTTGATGAGGTCAGATTGGTCCATATCTAATGGTTTCTTTACCCGAAGGTCCGTAAATTCGTTGTATCGTTGGTTTGAAAGTACATCGAGGTTCAACTCTGTGTTGTCGAAATGGTCTGTTAGTAGTCTGAATTTATAGATGTCTTTTTTGTGCTGATTGCGCAGGTTGTAAACACTGCCTTGCAATACCACTTCCGATTTGTTGATAAGCGCTATCTCGTCGCACAGTGCCTCTACAGACTCCATGTTGTGGGTGGAGAGGATGATGGTTTTGCCCTCTGCTTTGAGTTGTAGCATTTCCTGTTTAATCAGTTCGGCATTCACGGGGTCGAAACCACTGAAGGGTTCGTCGAATATCAGGAGGTCGGGGTTGTGAATGATGGTGGAGATGAACTGCACTTTTTGTTGCATTCCTTTCGATAGCTCTTCCACTTTACGGTTGTACCAGCCCATTATGTCGAACTTCTTGAACCATTTCACTATTTCGCGGTGTGCATCATCGCGCGACATTCCTTTGAGACGCGCCAGGTACATGGCTTGTTCGCCCACTTTCATCTTTTTATAGAGGCCACGTTCTTCGGGCAAATAGCCAATCTTGTAGATGTCTTCTCTTTTGAGGGGGCTTCCGTTTAGGAGTACTTCGCCACTATCGGGTGCGGTGATGCGGGTGATGATGCGGATAAGTGTGGTTTTGCCGGCTCCGTTGGGTCCGAGAAGACCAAAAACTGCACCTTGTGGCACTCTAATGCTTACTTTGTTTAGTGCTAAATGTTGCGAAAATTGTTTCACTACATCTTTAGTCTCAACATAATGCATATATAATTGTCGTTTAAGGAGGTTGAATTAGTTGTTAGTTGTAAGTGGGAAAATTGTTGGAGAGTAGTTCTTATGTGTGAGAACTTTGCTTCTTCATTTCCTAATATTTTAATATTACTTGCTCTCCCAACATTTTGGCGAGCAACTTCTTAATCTCTTCTAGTTTCTTTTTTTCTTGCAGTAGCTTGATGGTCGTTTCAAAATCATCGTTCTTCTGCGCTTTTTTAATTTGCTTCATCACCACCGATATTTGCTGCATGATGTATGCATTTTTCAGCTCAGTAGTAACGCGTGGAATTAGTTCTTCGAGAGAGTTTTCTTCCAGCAATTTCGATTTATCGTCGTTGAGGTCTTCTCCCAATGCTTTCGCATGTATTTTGCTAAGCTGATATTTATCGCTCAACATCTCTGTTGCCAACTTGCTGATAGTTGCATCTGAATGAGAGATAAAATAGCGAGCAGGTTGAAAATCTTCGTTGGCATTCATTTGATTGTATGCTTCATCGAAGATGCGAGCATAGAGCGAATTGGTGAATTGTATGTTGTCGCGTTCCAAATCGAAATGCACAAATTCTATTACTGTGCTCCCTTCTTCCACCAAAACATCTATTTCCTCTTTTTGTTTATCTATTCTCTGTTTTTCGTAACGTTGAAAAATACTTACCATGCCATATCTAACGATGTAGCGGATAATCATCCGCTCAAAGCTCTCTATGCGTGCTTGGCTGCGAGATATAGCTGTGTTGAGTTGTTTGTTTTCGGGATCTTCTGCTGAAGCTGCTTCTTGTTGCCCTCCAGTGGCCGATGGTTTGATGGTTCTTGCTGGTCTGCTGGGCCTATTTCTTTGGTCGTATTGTCTGAGGCGGATTTTATTCACCTCTTGAATCAATAGTTGCTCGTTTATCTCCAACAAACTGGCACTGTCTTTCACATACACCGATCGTTTTATTCCATCGGGGATAAGGGCAATGCTTTGTACAATATTGGAGATGAGCCCTGCTCTTTTGATGGGGTCGTCTTTTGTTTGGTTGAGAAGCAATTGGGCCTTGAAGCGAATGAAATCTACTTCATTCTCTTTGATGTAGGCATTGAAGCTCTCTGCATTTTGTTTGCGGGCAAATGAATCAGGATCTTCGCCTTTTGGTAGCAATACAACCTTCACGTTGAGGCCCTCTTCCAATAGTAGGTCTATCCCCCTCAATGCAGCTGCTATACCGGCTTCGTCGCCATCGTAGAGCACTGTCATGTTTTGAGTGAAACGCCTTATGAGTCTTATTTGGCCTGCGGTGAGGGCTGTGCCCGAGGAGGATACAACATTCTCTATGCCAGCTTGGTGCATAGAGAGCACATCGGTATATCCTTCTACCATGAAGCAGCGGTCTTCTTTCACAATGGCTCTTTTGGCAAAGTAAAGTCCGTAGAGTTCTCTGCTCTTGGAGTATATTTCGCTTTCGGGCGAGTTGACGTATTTGGCTAAGTTGTCTGCTTTGCGCAGTATGCGACCGCCAAAGGCTACTACTTTGCCCGATAGGGTGTGAACTGGAAAGAGAACGCGACCGCGAAACCTGTCGTAGAGCGGACTGTTGTTTTCTCCTCCTGCCACCAGTCCGGTCTTCACCAATAGGTCTTTTTTGTAACCCAAACGGAGGGCTTCTGTAGAAAATGCATTTCTCTGTTCGAGGGCGTAGCCCAATTCGAACTTCTTAATAATGTCGTCTCTAAAACCGCGTTCTTTGAAATAAGTGAGACCAACGCTTTTGCCCTCTGGGTTGTTGTAGAGCAAATCTTTGAAGTAGGTGCGGGCAAAGTCGTTGATGATGAACATGCTTTCGCGTTCGCTCTCCAATACTTTCTCCTCGTCGGTCATTTCTCTCTCTCTCACCTCTATATTGTACTTCTTGGCAAGATATTTCAGTGCTTCGTAATACGACAATTGCTCGTGCTTCATTATAAAATGCACGGCAGTGCCACCTTCTCCACACGAGAAGCATTTGCATATATTCTTGGAGGGAGAGACAGAAAACGAGGGGGTGCGATCGTCGTGAAATGGGCACAGACCTAAGTAGTTCACTCCTCTTTTCTTGAGTGTAACAAAGTCGGAGACTACATCTACAATTTGTGCAGCGTCTTGAATTCGGTCTATAGTTGCTCTATCAATCATTTTGGGTTTGCGAAATTAGCTATTATACTTGTAAATAAATCACAATTAGAGAAAATAATATTATATTTGTAGTAATCTAATATAAGCTATTATGTACATCTAATCAAAAACATTAAAACATGGATACAATAAACTGGTCAAATTTATCATTCGGGTACATGAAAACCGATTATAATGTGCGTTGCCATTATAGTAACGGTGAGTGGAGTAAGCCTGAAGTAGAATCTTCTGAGTTCTTAAACATTCACATGGCGGCTACTTGTTTGCACTATGGGCAAGAGGCCTTTGAGGGAATGAAAGCCTTTAGGGGTAAAGATAATAAAATTCGCCTATTTAGAATGCGCGACAATGCACTTCGTTTGCAAAATTCTTGCAATGGCATTATGATGGCCGAACTGCCCGTTGAATTATTTGAAGAGTGTATTCAGAAGGTAGTGAAAGAAAACGAACGTTTTGTACCTCCTTATGAGAGTGGAGCTTCGCTCTATATTCGCCCTTTGCTTTTTGGTACAAGTGCACAGGTGGGTGTGTCACCATCTGCCGAATATACGTTTTTGGTGTTTGTAACTCCCGTGGGGCCTTATTTCAAAGAGGGTTTCAAACCTACTCCTATGGCTATTATGCGTGAGTATGACAGAGCTGCTCCTCTTGGTACAGGAACTTACAAAGTGGGTGGAAACTATGCCGCCAGTATGAAATCGGGCGTGATGGCTGCCAAATTGGGCTATTCTGCTGTGGTTTACTTAGATGCTAAAGAGAAAAAATATATTGATGAGTGTGGTCCTGCCAATTTCTTTGGTATAAAAGACAATACATACATCACACCAAAATCGCCTTCCATACTTCCATCTATCACCAACAAGAGTTTGATTCAGTTGGCGGAGGGTATGGGCATGAAAGTAGAACGCAGACCCGTTCCGGTTGAGGAATTGGCTACATTTGAGGAGGCAGGTGCTTGTGGAACGGCTGCAGTTATCAGTCCTATTTTACGAATAGACGATATTGCTGAAGATATTACTTACCAGTTTTGTAAAGATGGAAATCCAGGGCCAATATCTAAAAAACTATACGATAAATTGCGCGCCATACAGTATGGTGATGAGCCTGATGTGCACGGTTGGGTAACGGTTGTGGAGTAAAGAGGTCTGTGAAATATTGACTTAATACTGCATAATATACTATTTGAAAGCCACTTTTTAATTAAGGTGGCTTTTTGCAATCTTAATAGTCGCTGGTTTGCGCAGAATTCATTTTGTCATGTTGAACGTAGTGAAACATCTCCTTAATGATTTTAGTATGTATAATAAATAGGGAGATCCCTCACTGCGTGTCGGGATGACAGAGACCCGCTCGCCCCGCTGGCGGAACTCTCCCAACTTGCGCCTCTACCTAACAGGCACGAGTCAGAGACTCGCGCCAGCCAGTGCATTATATAACCCTATTGGGGGTAGAACACCACACTGCTACTAACAAGAAGTCCTCTTCCCCGCTAGCGCTGGTCTCCGACCAATGCTGTTGAGGAAATCAAACAACACCAGTAAAACATCCGATTTTGCACGATGTGCAATAAATATCATCTTTTTTTATTACCTTCGAACCTTAGTTTAGGATTATAAATTTCACTACAAAACAAATTGCAAAATGCATATAAAACCATTATCTATTTTCTCATTACTATTCTTTGCCATGCTTTTGGTGGCATGCACCAACAGCGGCAACAAATCGGTCCAAAAAGAGGGTGACGTTCATTTGAATATTGGCGTAATGTCGTCTATGGATTATTTGCCTTTGGCTGTGGCACAAAAGAATGACTTCTTTGAAGAGGAGGGTGTAAGCATTACTATCCACAAATTTTACTCCGCCAATGAGCGCGATGCTGCTTTCCAAAGTGGTAATTTGGATGGAACTATTCTGGATTATACGGGTGCAGCCATTCAGCTTGCGGGAGGAATACAACTGAAAGTTACTTCGCAATGCGATGGCACTTTTGTAATGGTTGCCAGTGAGGAGTCGGGAGTAAGTAGCATTCAGGGCTTGAAAGAGAAGCAGTTGGCTGTATCGCGCAACACAGTTATTGATTTTTGCACCGATGTGGTGTTGCAAGATGCAAACATCGCATTGGATGCGGTGGAGAGGGTAGAGATAAACAAAATACCGCTCAGGTTGGAAATGTTGCGAAATGGCAAGATTGATGCCACGATGCTTCCCGACCCATTTGCTACTATAGCTTTGGAGGGGGGTAATAGGAGTGTGATTGATATAAAAGATATGGATTTGCGTGTAACGGGTATTGCGTTTCACGATGAGGTGATTGCTGAAAAAGAGGAGGCGATAAAGAGTTTTTATCGTGCTTATAATAGTGCTATTGAGCTTCTCAAATCGGAACCAATCTCTACTTTCGAATCTTTGTTGATAGCTGAAGTGGGCTTTCCTGCTGAGTTGGTTGCTAACATCCAATTGCCGAACTATACGCTTGCTCAATTGCCTCAAGAAAAGGATTTGAAAAGGGTGGAGGAGTGGTTGAAAATGAAAAATCTTGTTTCTGCCGATTTTGATATCAGCACGTTAATTGCAACGGGTCTTATTCCCTGATTTTAAATTATTATATGAGTTCTGGAAAACTATCACTTCACAATGTTTCTGTCAACTTGGGCAAAACCAAGGTGCTAAAGGATATCTCTTTTTCTATAGAAAAAGGAAAGACGCTTACTGTGGTAGGCCCTTCGGGTTGTGGTAAGTCCACATTGCTGAATGTGTTGAGCGGAATTATCAAGAACTATCAAGGGGAAATATTGATGGGTACAACGCAACTGCACCATGCAGGCTTAACGTATGGATATGTGCCTCAAAACCTTGGCTTGTTGGCCTGGAAAAGAGTGAGAGACAATATTTTACTTCCCTTTACAATCAACAAAGACCTTGCGATAGACCAAGATGAGGTGAATGATGTGTTGGCAAAGCTTGAATTGACTGACTTGCTAGACCGATACCCATCGCAATTGAGCGGAGGACAACGACAACGTGTTGCACTGGCACGTGTTTTTATATCTCACCCCGATATATTGTTGATGGACGAGCCTTTCTCTGCTCTGGACTCGCTTACTGCCGATACATCGCGAGAGTTGTTCTTAGATTTGTGGCGAAAATATCAGCCCACAACTATCTTCACTACTCACAATTTATCGGAAGCAGTGAAATTGGGCGAGCATATATTGTTGTTGGACAAACAGCCTGCCTCTGTGTTGCGCTTTGTAAAGAATCCGCTCTTCGAGAGTGTGCATCAACACAACGAAGCTGCTTTTGCAACGTTTAAAAAACAGTTGATGGGTTGGATTCGTGAAGGAGTGAGTGCAGACAATGGAAGTAATAACGGAAGAAGATGATGAGAAAAGTATTTCTACCCAAGTCGTTTCGCCTTTTGTTTGGTGGCATCCTCTCTTTCAATGTCATTTGGTGGATATTGGCGGTTGTTTTCAATAATAAAGCACTTCCCAATCCAATTGATGTATATGTTGCGCTTCCCAAAACATTGTCGCAAGGAATGTTTGACCACTCAGTAGCCAGTTTGCGCCGTATATTCATTGGTGTGTTTATTGCTTTGGCGTTGGGACTGATGGGGGGATTATTGACAGGACTTAGCAAGAAAGCCAATAAGCTACTCAATCCGTTGCTCTATTTGTCTTATCCCGTTCCCAAATTGGCACTGCTTCCTGTGGTGATGATTTTGTTTGGTATTGGTGAAACGACTAAAGTGGTGATGATTATTTTGATTATTGTGTTTCAACTTGTCATTTCCATTCGCGATGCCATTCGTAACATTGACAAAGAAAACTACTATGTGCTCTCTACTCTTGGTGTTTCTAAGTGGCAGCAGATAAGGCATGTGGTTTTGCCAGCCATTCTTCCCGAAACACTTTCGGCTTTGCGTGTAACGGTGGGTATTGCCACATCGGTGTTGTTTGTAACGGAGACATTTGGTACTGACAAGGGTCTTGGATTTTTCATCGTAGATGCATGGATGCGTATCGATTATCTCACAATGTATGCGGGCATTGTAATGTTGTCTGTCATTGGGTCGCTGCTCTTTATGATGTTGGATATAGCAGATGCAATGTTCTGCAAGTGGAGCAAATTGAGGAGTGGGGTGTGAAAGGTGAGGTATGGGATCTGGGATATGAGGTGTGTGTAGAGTATTAACGTAGAGACGACCATTTATGGCATCTCTAAAATAATCCATGACGCGCGTCTCTACATCTTATCCAAGGTTTCACTACCAATCTTTTTACTGGCGCTAGTCTCCCGACCAGTACCTTTGTGCATGCTGCCGCATGTGAATGATTTAGGACAATTTCTACCAATCTTTATACGGATTCTTCACCAACATAGAGTTGTAATAGCGCACATCGTGTGTCACCTCTTTGCCCAGCCAATCAGGCTTTTCAAACTCTTCGTCTTCCGATTGTAGTTCCACTTCGGCCATCAACAACCCCTCATTGCTACCATAAAACTCGTCCACCTCAAAGATATGTGCTCCCACTTTCACCAAATAGCGTGTTTTCTCTATAATCTCTTTCTCGCAAAACTGCAACATATCCTCTGCATCTTCTACCGAAATCTCCTTTTCCCACTCGTATCGTGTGAGTCCGTTGCCCGACACAGTGCTTTTGACAGTCAGGTATGCCAAATCGCCTTTTATGCGAATGCGTACAACTCGCTTCGGTACAGATGAAAGATAGCCCTGCATAATGCGCCAATGAGTAAAGGCTTTCGATTTAAATTCGCCCTTCACTAAAAACTTGCGCTCTATTTCGTAATTCATATCTATGGGGTTTAGGATTGGAACTATTGTATTAACAAACAAAAATAGGCATTGTTCTTACAAAACGGGCTACATGCAAGATGATAAGCTCCTGTATTTGGAGAGGGTAGGGTTGGTGGATTGATAGTTGTATTGCAGATGTGCAACAGACTTTTCACTTGTTTCAAGTTTCTATATTAATACCACTCCATGTTCTCATATTGCGAACTGCGTTGTTCGTATTTGAGGTCTTGCAACAGTGATGAGTTGGCACTGATAATGAAGTTGTACGATTTGTATGGGCCAATGGGGATGAAGCTTGCCGACATGCTCCAGCAGTGCAAATCGCGTGTTAGGGTGCAATTGACATAAGTAAATTTACTCAAATCGAAGTTGTAGTCGGTATTGAAGGTAAAGTTCCAATTTTTGGTGGGTTGCAATCCTCCACTTATACCTAAACTATGGGTGAGTTTGCCTTTGTACTCACTTTTATCGAAGTCGAAATCGCCATAAGCATAGCGTAGGGAGTAGTTGAAAGAGAGATTCCAGTTGACGCCGGGTTTCATATATCCATATTGATCAAATTCGGGAGTGTCCGTTCCATCTTGGCCTTGGCTAAATTGAGCCTGAGGTCCTTCCTTAGGGCTCTCATATTGTGGCTCAGTGCCTAAGCTTCCGTCATCAATTTCGAGATTCTCCTCGCCCGAATCTTTCTTTTTGCTATCACCTTTTTTTCCAAATAGATTACCAAAGGTGTCTTGATTGATAGAGTAAGCAAATGATGTACCAGTGCTGTAAAGTTTCCCAAATCCTTTTCCGTTCAGTATTCTCAATTTGTCAACATGAATAGGCCGCCCGTTTTCGTTTACTTCATATAGGTATGGATCCCATGTAGCATTGAGGCTCAGGGTGTATGATTTTGATAATTTCAGCCTCACGTTGGTGTTTATCATGCTCCACTTCATGGAGTCGGCCATCATGTTGTAAGAGAAGTTGATACCCAAATCGTCGATAAGGCTTACTTTTTTGTAACCTGTGGTGTCGCTTTCGGAACGCATTTTCATTTCCACATTGTTCTTAAAAGAAAATCCAATGTTCCCTTGCTTTCCACGAGATGGAGCACCAAACATCATGCGTGAATAGGGAGAATAGGTATATTCAATATCTTCGCCATACTCATTTCTGTAGTTGTAGGTTTCGTAGAAGTTGTAACGCGAAGCACCAAAATCTGGACGATAGCTGAGGCTGATGCTGGGTGTGAATACGTGTCGGATTGCTTGAATTTTATCGCCTAGGAATTTCATGGGAGTGTACATTCCATACAGTTTTGTATTCACACTGAGCGATGCATTGTAATCATACACTCGGTTGAAACCGTAAATGGTGTCTGACACCACGTGTCGTCTGGTTTCGGGGTCCCACTCCTGCATTTCTTTGCCAGTGTACCAGCGTTCGTTGTAATTGAATGATGGCGATATGTTGATATAGTCGAGCAGGGTGAATGTGGCGCTAACAGGAATACTGTGGCGAATGCCATTTTGCCAATCTTTGATAATGTTTGATTTAAAAAACTCGTTCTCTTTTGTGTGTATAGAGTTTCTAAACTCACCCGAATAGCTCAGTGTTATTTTTTCAAACCAGCGCTCTTCGCCCACTGCATCTTTACGTTTGAAAGGATAGATGCGACTCATATTTGCCGATAAATTGGGCAATGTGGCCGAGATGGTGGAGTCGCGCGATACCTGATTCACACTAGCTGAGGCCGATAGGTTCCAAGGCGAATCGGGAAAACGCTGTGTCATGTTGACTGTAGAGCTCTTTGTATTGTTGGTGGACTGTCTGTTGTAGCGCGATGACAAGTTTCGCTGATTGTAGGAACTGGTTGAGTAGTTTACACTGGCAGACAGTGTTCGATACATATTGGATTTTGGGTCTTGCGTGTGAGTCCAACTCACTCTGAAGTCGGTTGATGCCGAATAATCAGGCAATCCTTTATCTCCTAAAACAGTTTTAAGATAATATGCATTCAAGTTTCCAGAGAACTTATATCTCTTTCTATAGTTCGATTGCACGCCTGTTCCCCACGAACCCTTTGTGTAAATTTCTCCTGTGAGTGCCAAGTCCATGTAGTCGCTTATAGCAAAGTAGTATCCTCCGTTGTGTAAATAGAAACCCCGCTCCATCTCGTCACCATAAGAGGGCATAATAATACCCGATGAATAAGATTCATTGAAAGGGAAAAATGCAAAGGGAAGCACAAGTGGAAAAAGTGGCACATCGGCCACTACTAACCATGCTGGCCCTGTCACTACATCTTGGCCAGGTCTTACTTTTGCTTTAGAAAGGTTGAGGTAGAAGTGAGGATGATCATGCAAATCGCAAGTTGTATATTTTGCATTGAGCATATAAAAAGAGTTGTCTTCATTCTTTTTTGCCTGATTGGCAACAATATAGCCTTCGCCTTGCTCTGTTACAACATCAGAAATATAGGCTTTCTCCGTCTTAAAGTTGTAACGCACTCCCTTCATTTCATATTCTGTGCCTTTGTCTTCAAATACAGGATGGCCAAACTCCTGTCCGGCAGAGTCTAACCCAAAAGTAGCCCCAATAAGACTACTATCCATATTCATGGTAATGAGTTCTCCTTTGATAGCAATATCTTGGTACTTCACTTCCGATGAGCCATACAGAAAACCCTTGTTGTCTTTTGTGAAGACTATAGAGTCTTGCGCTGTATAGTTTACAGTGCTTTCAAGAACTTCTTTCTTTTTTTTAATAGTGTCTGACTTATTTAGCGCAAGTGAATCTTTTTTTATAGATATTGAATCTGCTTTAATTGTGTCAGAAGAAATGGGAGATAGTGGTATTTGCGGTGATGTGGCGCGCAAAGAGTCACTACTTATAGTCTCTGTCTGTGAAAGAGATAGGGTAGCGTTCGCAAAGAACGTTATAATGAATATTATACTGACTAAAAGGTGTTTCATCTTTAAGCTTTGATGCGCAATCGTTATGACTCGCAAAACTAGTCATTTAAGTATTAATTACCTCAACAAATATAAAAATAAAACTTAACCCGTATTAAGATCTCTACTGCTTATTCCTATTTATAAAGGGTGTGTTGCGAAGCAAAGGAGGTGCTTTAACTTCACAACACACACACATATATTTTGTAAGAAAACTATCTTTGGGCAAAAAACTATCTTATATTGGCAATGGAGATGATGTCTGCAAATACTCCTGCTGCTGTAACATCTGCTCCAGCTCCATATCCCTTAATTATCATAGGGTGTTCGTTGTATCTCTCTGTAGTAATCATAATGATGTTATTGCTTCCTTCGAGGTCGTAAAAGGGGTGACCTTTTTCCACTTCGCGAAGTGCCACTTCACATTCGCAAACGTCTTGTTTACCAACGTTGTAGGTGGCTACCAATCTGATGCGCTTTGCTTCTATTTCCAATTTCTTGCGTCGTTCTTCAAAGCTATCATCTATTTCGGGTATTGAGTTCCAAAACTCTTCAAGCGATCCTTCAAAATATTTTTGTGGAATCAAAGGAACTTTTGTTACGTCTTCTTGATCTATGCTGCCACCTGCTTCTCGAGATAGAATAACAAGCTTGCGCACCACATCTAGACCGCTAAGGTCTGTGCGAGGATCGGGTTCTGCAAATTTTGCATCAACCGACATTTGTATGGCTTTGCTAAAAGGAACGTCTTCGCTCAGGGTGTTGAATATAAAGTTGAGGGTTCCTGAAAGTACTGCTTGTAGCTTAATTATTTTGTCGCCCGAGTTGGTGAGCGAGTTCATTGTGTTGATAATAGGAAGTCCGGCACCTACATTTGTTTCAAAAAGAAACTTTACACCATTGATGCGTGCTGTCTCTTTGAGTTCGTTGTAGTTCTCAAACGACGATGAGGCTGCAATCTTATTGGCCGTTACAATGGAAACATTGTTAGACATCAGGTCTTTGTATAGATCTGATACATCTTGACTGGCAGTGCAATCAACAAACACAGAGTTGAAGATATTCATCTCAAATACCTCGTCGCGTATTATCTGTGGTGTGCTTTTCTTTCCGTTCGTCATCAAGTTGTTGTAGAAATCGTCCAAATCAATACCATCTCTGTTGAAAAGAGCTTTGCGACCATTGGCAATACCCACTACGTTTATGCGGAGCTTGTTTTGTTCTTTCAGTGTTTCTTGTTGTAGTTTTATCTGCTTTAGCAAATTGCTGCCCACTGTTCCTGTTCCCACAATAAAGAGGTTCAACTCTTGATAGGGTGATAGGAAGAACGAATCGTGAATCACATTGAGTGCTTTGCGCAAATTGTCTTTTGTGATAACACACGATATGTTTGTTTCTGATGCTCCTTGTGCCAGTGCCAACATGCTAATGCCGCTTCTTCCTAATGAGTCGAAGAATTTGCCTGCCACTCCAGCCACGTTCTTCATGTTTTGACCTACAATGGCAATAGTGGAAAGGTTGTATTCTACGGTAATTTCATTGATGCTCCCCATTGCAATTTCGTGAGCAAACTCTTCGTTCAATACTTTTTGTGAAATGGCTGCATCGGGTGTGCTTACTCCTATTGAGGTACTATTCTCGGAAGAGGCTTGCGACACCAAAAACACACTTATGCCATTGAGCGCTAATGCTTGGAATATGCGGTAGTTTACACCAATAATTCCAACCATGCCCAATCCCTGTATGGTGATAAGGGCAGTATCACTGATAGACGATATTCCCTTAATTACTTTGCCATCGTCTTTGGATTGTTTGTTGAGAATAAGTGTTCCTTTGGAGGAGGGGTTGAAACTGTTTCTTACTCTAATGGGTATATTTTTGTGATATACAGGGAATATGGTGGGAGGGTAAATTACCTTTGCCCCAAAGTTGCTTAGCTCAATAGCTTCTATATATGACAGCTCTTCAATCACATAAGCAGATTGAATAATTTTAGGATCGGCAGTCATAAATCCATCCACATCTGTCCATATTTCCAGTACGGAAGCATTCAGAGCCGCAGCTATTAAGGATGCAGTGTAGTCTGAACCTCCTCTACCAAGGTTGGTGATGTCGTTTTCGTCTCTGCTCGAGGATATAAAACCTGGAACGATGGCAACGCTATTTATATTTTCTAGTTTTTCTTTTATTAGTTGGGTAGAAAGCGGTATATCTGGTATGTGCTTATCAAACTGCTTGGTTGTTTTTATAAACTCAGTGGAGTCGAATAATTGTGCATTGGGAATGGCTTTGCTAAGTATGAGACTCGACAAACGCTCGCCATAGCTAACAATTTTGTCTGATGTTTTTTGTGACAGATCTCCAATTAGATATACCCCTCGCAAAATATTTTTTAGATCCTCAAAAAGGGGTTGTATTTCTTGTTTGAGTTCTTCTTTTAGGTTGTCAGCTTCAATGATCTCTTCAATAATATCATTGTGACGGTTATGAAGAGTGTTGTAAATTGTCTCGTAAGTTTTATCATTGCCAAGGGCGTATTTAGCCGCCTGCAAAAGCTCTTCGGTAACTCCGTAAAGGGCAGATACTACTACAACTACAGGTTGGTCTTCGGCACCAATTATATCTCTTACCTTATCTATTGCATTGGAAGTTCCTAAAGAAACTCCTCCAAATTTCATTACTTTCATCTTGTTGTGGAACGCATAATGCGTTGTTGTATTTAGTTAGTTTTTATGATTTGATTGTGAATAGTGATTGTTTTAAAGTAGGTGGATAACAATCAAACCCTTTTGCCATCACGGCAAGTGCTATAAAAAATTATTGGTCCCCTTGCAGGGGCATTCGATGAGAGGAGGAGTAGGGTGTATAAAGGTATATCATAGTTTATAGCTTTAGTCTATGTATTAGTTTCTTATACTTTTTGCTACATAGACTTACAAAGATAAAGTTTTTATCTAAAAAATAACAGTAAAACGGAAGAAAAAGAACCTTGATGAAATTAAACACGTTTTAAATAGACGGAAACTGAACCGTCATTTACTTTAAAGAGCCCTTTGCCATCGTCGCCAATTATAATGTCTTCTTCTATATTATTCATTTTGTCATACCAAGCCGAACCAGCATAATCTTCGCCTACAAACATGGGCTTTAGACCTCCATTGCCGTTGCTCATTATCACAACGCAGCCATCGGGATGATTTTCGTCACCCTTTCTTACCCAGCCTACTATATTGGCATGATCAAAGTAATCGTCTTGTTCTCCATAAGCATAGTCTCTGCGCACATCAAGCAATTGGTCTATTATCCACTGATTATCTTCTTGCGGATTTTCACCCCCAATTCCGTAGTAATCTCCCAAGAATAGGCAGGGATAGCCATCTTGTCGCAGCAGGATTAAAGCATAACCCAAGGGTTTGAACCATCGTTGTACAAAAGATTCTAATGCTTGAGAGGGTTGCGAGTCGTGATTGTCAACAAACGTAACGGTCTTTAAAGGGTGTTCTGCAACGACACTGTTTCCAAATATTTTTCGCATATCGTAAGCCTCACCTTCTTCAGAGGCTTCTTTAAAATTGAAGTGCAAAGCCACATCAAAAAGGTCTATATTATAGTTTACATTACGTAAATAATCATTGATAACCATCTTGTCGTAATACCAATATTCGCCAACAGCATAGAATTCTTCTCCAAACTCTCGTTTTACATGCTTGATGAGGTCGTCAATAAACCAATCGTTTATGTGCTTTATGGCATCAAGGCGAACTCCATCAATGTTGGTCTCTTTTATGAACCAACTGATCCATCGTTTTGTCTCTTCATATACATCGGGGTGTTTGTAGTCTATATCAGTGAACATGAGATAATCGAAATTGGCAAATTCATGACTTACAGAGTTGTCATTCAAGTCAATGCCTTTGTTCTCTCCTAATATTACATAAATGGCATCTTTGTTGTCGCGATGATTATAGTCGGTGGCCGAAAAATGCTCCCAACTCCATTTAAAATCTGAGTATTTGTTGTTCCTTCCAGGAAATGTGAAGCGTGTCCAACCCTCTATTTCATAGGGTTCTGTTATTCCTTTGTTGCGATCGTGCGGATCTACTTCTACTACATGGAAGGCTTGCAACTCATCGCCACCTGCTTTGTGATTGAGCACCACATCGGCATATACCATAATACCATTGTCATGCAGCGCATCAATGCAGTTGTGCAACTCTTGTTTAGTGCCATATTTGGTGCGAACAGTTCCTTTTTGGTCAAATTCGCCCAAATCGTAGAGGTCATAAGCTCCATATCCCACATCGTCAGAGCCAGTACCTTTGTAGCAAGGCGGAATCCATACAGAGGTTACACCCACTTGGCTCAGGTGTTGAGCGTCGTCTTTCAGTCTGTTCCACAAATTACCATCGTTGGGCAAATACCACTCAAAGTATTGCATCATTACGCCGTTTGTTCTCATATTTGTGTTATTGGTTTCAAGCTATAACATTTTATAACAAAGAGAGTTCATGCTTTTTTGATCTATTTAAAAACCTGTTGCATTGTTTTTATTCCCTAAACCACAAATTATTAGACGTTATTGATTATAAATCATCAATATAATGTTACTTTTGTAATAGCAGTCGGTCGGTTTGTCGCTACA
>CAYTJC010000006.1:10084-18829 GCA_964437875.1 uncultured Dysgonomonadaceae bacterium | reverse complement strand
TTTTCCATGCCATTGCATGTTCGCGACCACCTGAACCAAGAATCAGAATATTCATCAGAGTTGTAAATTAATTATTAATCGTCAATAATAGAGAACACAAAGCTACTAAAAAAACTTGAAAGTGTTCTTATCACTCATGTTCTTCATCAAAAAAAAGTATCTTTGTGTAAGAACATAAAATATTTATATAGTTATGAGCAAAAATAGAATAACAGATCTTTTCAATATAAAGTATCCTATCATACAGGCTGGTATGGTATGGTGCAGCGGTTGGCGTTTAGCTTCTGCTGTGAGCAATGCTGGTGGGTTAGGGCTTATTGGTGCTGGGTCTATGTATCCAGATGTGTTGCGTGATCATATTGTAAAGTGTAAAGCTGCAACCAGGCTACCATTTGGAGTAAATATTCCTTTGATGTATCCTCAAATTGACGAGATTATGCAAATTATAATGGATGAGGAAGTTCCAATTGTTTTCACTTCCGCAGGTAATCCCAAATTATGGACTTCAAAACTTCAAGCTAGAGGAATCAAAGTAGTGCATGTAGTCTCGAGTTCTAAGTTTGCACAAAAATCGCAAGAGGCTGGTGTAGATGCTATAGTGGCCGAAGGATTTGAAGCAGGTGGACACAATGGTAGAGAGGAAACAACCACTCTTTCTCTTATTCCTCAAGTGCGAAGTTCGGTAGATTTACCATTGATTGCTGCAGGGGGCATCGCCTCTGGCAAAAGCATGGTAGCAACTTTTGCTTTAGGTGCAGAGGGTGTTCAAGTGGGAACACGGTTTGCTTTGACACACGAAAGCTCGGCAAGTGATGCATTCAAGAATAGGTGTGTGAATCTTCCTGAAGGAGATACTATTCTGTCGCTCAAGAAAGTGAGTCCAACCAGATTGATTAAAAATGATTTTTTCTATCAAATTCAAGAGTTAGAACACAAAGGTGCCTCTGCCGATGAGATAAAAGAGGTGTTGGGAAGAGGGCGTGCGCGAAAAGGTATTTTTGAAGGAAATTTGGTAGATGGCGAACTGGAGATTGGGCAAGTTGCATCTACTATTCCCTCCATTATATCAGCTAAACAAGTAATTGATGAAATGATAAGTGAATTTAACGAAGTTGCAAATGCAATGAACAAAATAGAGTTCTAATATATAGTAAAGATAATAGGTTTATCAGAATTAAGCTGTCTTATCATCTTTAATCGCTGTTTTCATAGGGCTACACTCTATTTTACAGTTATTTATTAGGAGTTTTTTACTAGTTTGTGATTTGAGATGTTTACTTTTCTTATTCTAAATTGCTCTATTTCATATTTATGTATTACTTTTGTGCAGTAATTTGCAAAAAGCAGATTAAGATGTCAATATATTTCATTGAAAACGATAAATGATAATTAATTACAGACGACATCGCTGTAATATAAAAAATAATAATGAAGAATTTAAGTTACTCTCTTGGCATGAGTATGGCTACACAGCTTATGCAAACCGGATTAGAAAACCTTGATGTTGAAGCTTTCGTAAAAGCTTTTACTGAAATTATGAAAAAAGAAGATCCTTCTATGTCTTTGGAAGAAGCTTCAAAACACATTCAAGCATACTTTAGTGCAAAACAAAACGAAATGTTGCGAATGAACAAAGAAAAAGGCGAACTCTTTTTATCTGAAAACAAGAAAAAAGAAAATGTTGTAACACTACCAAGCGGATTGCAATATGAGATACTAACTGAAGGTGACGGAGCAGTACCTACTGCAACTGATACTGTAGAATGTCACTATCATGGCACTTTGATTGATGGCACTATCTTTGATAGTTCAGTACAAAGAGGACAACCTGCCACTTTTGGTGTGACACAAGTTATTAAAGGTTGGGTAGAAGCATTGCAATTAATGCCTGTTGGATCTAAATGGAGACTTTTTGTTCCCTCAGATATGGCTTATGGAGAGCAAGGTGCAGGAAACGATATCCAACCCAATGCAACTCTTATTTTTGAAGTTGAATTGTTAGGGATTAAGTAATTAAATATTCAGATAAAATTACAATTCAATATAGATAAACAAAAAATAAATGTTTTATAAAATGAGAAAAATTAATTTATTTGCACTTTGTGCATTTACTATCAGTAGTTTGGTGCTAGTTTCTTGTGGGGGCAATTCAGCAACGCCAAAAGCATCGTTGAAAAATGATGTTGACTCAATCTCATACGCCTATGGTGTTTCTTTGGCAGATCAAGGATTGATGCAATTCTTAGAGCAATCAAATATTATTGAAAGCTCATCTAATTTGAAGTATGAATATCAAATGAAAATGTCATCTGCAGATTCTACAGAGTTGACAAAGTTGGATAAAGAATTGAAATCTAAGCTAGAGGAGTTGCACAAAAGGAATGCTCCTAAATTAGATCAGTTTCTTCAAGGATTGAAAGAAGCTTTAAATGCGGGTGAAGAAAAGTCATCCTATATTCAAGGTCTTAGCATTGGTAATCAGATTGCAGAGCAAATGATGCCACAATTGTCTTCAATGGTTTTTGCTTCAGATTCAACTAAGAAGATGAACAATACACAAGTACTTTCAGGTCTGTTTGGATCTTTAAGAAATCAAAAACTCGCTATTAGTTCTTCGGAAGCTAACGATTATGTGCAAGCTAGAGTTGAGGAAGCGCAAAGTGCATCACAACTTAAGAGTGAAGAGGAAATGAAAGCTGACTTTCAAGACGAGATTGCAGAAGGTGAAGCTTTTTTAGCTGAAAATGCTAAGAGAGAAGGTGTGGTTGTATTGCCAAGCGGACTTCAGTATGAAGTAATTAAAAAAGGTAATGGCGAAATTCCAACAGCAACTGATCAAGTAAAAGTGCATTATCACGGTACTTTAATTGATGGTTCTGTTTTTGACAGTAGCATTGATAGAGGTGAGGCTATTGTTTTTGGTGTTAACCAAGTTATTCCAGGATGGACAGAAGCTTTAAAGCTAATGCCTGTTGGATCTGAATGGAAAGTATATATTCCTTATAACTTAGGTTATGGTGCTCAAGGCAGTGGTCCTGATATCAAACCATTTTCAACTCTTGTTTTTGATGTAGAGCTAATTGAAATCAAAAGGATAATAAGAGTACATTGACATAATATACGCTATGTGATTATTTTATTTAGTTATTGTAGTGAGAAACAAAAAAAGATTCCATTATGGAATCTTTTTTTGTTTCTCACTAGTTTCTTGGAGTTATTAAGGATAATAGTTTATACGTGTGTTTATAGATTTTATCTGTACACAACTCATTTACTGAAATGAGCATTGCTGTTTATATAGCAGCGTGTTATTACTTGTCACTCAATTCATAAAAGACACCACGATCAAGCGTAGTTGTTTTGATCTTATCGTTCATTTCAAGTGTTCCGAGGTACTTGTTTATTTCATTTACATGGACGCCTAGAATCTGATGTAAATCGCCCAATGTGCAAGGTCTTCGGGCAATGGTGGCTAAGATGGTAGCTTCGATGTCTGTACTATAAGAATCTATCTCTGTACGGAATGTTGCTGAGGCTATTATTTCCACGTTGGGTATGTCCCAAATGTCAATCACTTTTTGTAATTCGTCTTTTGACAGTGCAACGAGACCTTTAATTGAGCCCGGCCGATCTAAAGTGTTCAACTGCACAATATCTGGTTTGATTTTTAAGATAGCTTCTTTGATTAATTCCAGTTCTTCGGAGGAATCATTGTATCCTTTCAGCAGAAATACCTCAAGCCAAATTTGGCCTTCATACTCTTTTCTTAATTCAATGAGTCCTTCTATATAAGACTCTATGGAAAGCATGGAGTTAGGGCGATTAATTTTCTCAAATACCAATTCACTTGCAGCATCCAACGAGGGTAGTATTACATCTGCCTCCAATAGCTCTGATCTTAATTTGGAGTCGGATAGTAGAGTGCCACTTGTCAATATTGCAGTTTTTATTTCTGGATAATTTTGTTTTATGAAAGTCAATACTTCGCCAATTTGGCTGTTGAGTGTGGGTTCGCCCGAACCTGAAAATGTGATATAATCGATATTGGGTTTCGTGCTCATAAATTGTCGCAACTCTGCCACAATTTTGTCGTATTTCACATATTCCATTCGTTCAATTGTTAGCTTAGTAGTTTCGCCTACTTCACAATACACACAATTGAGCGAACAGACTTTTTTAGGTACTAAGTCAACTCCCAACGACATTCCTAAGCGACGAGAGGGTACGGGTCCGAATAGATATTTATACATAATCACCAGTTTTTTAGTTCAAATTTATTTTCTGCATTATCTATAATAAAAATGAGGTCTTCTTTCTCTTCTCGCTCTATTTTTATAATCTGATATCCTCCTTTTTTGCATCTTTCCACTAAAATATCACGATCCTCCGTTTCAACACAAATATGAGCAAAGCCTTTTTTTGTTTTTTCAGGAAGAATAAATAGTTCAATATCTATTGTGAAATTGCTATATATGAATACATCAGTTTGGGTATCTATACCAAATATTTTCTGTGCAAATGTTGCATTTAGTTCATATTGGTGTACAAGATGAAAACCAAGAATATTTTCGTAAAAGTCAACCAGTTCTTCTTTCTTCTGGATGTTTAGTGCTATGTGTTTTAATTTCATTGTATGGTGGTGTTAGGTTTTATATTGCCGGTTATCATCATCTGAACTGCCGAAAGGATAATACGAGCTTTCTCTTGTCCATATTCTTTTACAATTGCTTCATAAGCTGCCTTTTCTGGATACCCACGACTATCTGCAAAATGCTGTGCAAAAATTATGGCCTTGGCCTCTTCGGGTTTTATATAATTAGCAACATCACCACCGCTACCCAAAAAGCTGCTAATCTCTTCGTTGCTCATTCCTTCGCGCAACGCAAATGTGGTGTGTGCATAAGAACAGGCTGCACAGCCGTTCACTTCAGTAACAGCTAATTGCATACGTTCTATAAACTTTTGGCTAATTAGATTCTCCTTCTTGTTTTTTCTTAGTTTTGCTATTGCTCGTGGCACATACAGAAAGGAAAGATAGAGCTCAGCAAAGCTGAATTTTCTTTTGTACTCGGCTTCTTTAGCAAAGGCTGATTCGGGGATTTCAAATTTCATAATACTACTCTTTATTTATTTCACCCTTTATACTTTGCATTGGGTGGTTTATTCGTAACCAACTGTACTATAGCTGTATAGTATCCTTCTGCTGCATCAATTAATTATAAAAGTATCGGGGCATTATTCATTGAAAAACTTACATACCTTACTAAAAACCGCCTCAAAACACTCATCCACTTCTTGTGAGTTTTCAATATCTGTGGGAAAAGGATTTTCGTGTATATAATCATATTCAAAATCCATTTCATCCATTCGGATATTAATATTGCGATACGCACCTTTTAAGGTGTTCATTATTTCGAAGGAAGGGATTACATCGTCTTTAGCAAGTGATATGGCATATATTTGTTGTTCATACTTTTTCAGCAACTTTTCGCGAAAAGGTCTCATTTTTTGATAGTCGAGCATAGCCGAGAATGTTTTTCCTTCCAAATGATCTTCCTTAATGTAATGATGCAAGACATTGTCTTTTTCTAGTATCTTATCGAAATGCTCTACTAAATAGGAGTATAATGCAACATTTGCTTCGCTATCCAGGATAAACCGTGATACTGGAGATAATCTATTGAATGTTGCACCACTGCAAAATAGGCACACTTTTGAGTTCTCGAAATAATTGTTGTGATTGGTTAGTTTTAATATTTGCGCAAGAAATCCCCCAATGGAATAGGCAAATATATCAAAATCGAAGTTTTTATCAATATGCTTGTTGTTTCCCTTTTTTATATCTGTTATCAGCTGTATCACATCGTAGTAGGTTTGCAACCCCGACCATATAAAGCGTTGAGGCATTGCGTGTAGTCTCATGCTTATAGCAACATTTGATAAGGTAGAGTTTACAATATTGGGGAATTTACTTTTGCGGTGTTCGCTTAGTCTGTACATCTCTCTTTTGTTGCTCCACTGTTTTGGTGCACGCTGCATGTGAAATGCAATTGGGAAGAGAATAACTGCACTCCCTGTACCATCACTTATCGCTTTGGCCCATGGTAGAT
Source organism: uncultured Dysgonomonadaceae bacterium (assembly GCA_964437875.1). Taxonomy (GTDB): domain Bacteria; phylum Bacteroidota; class Bacteroidia; order Bacteroidales; family Dysgonomonadaceae; genus UBA2632. The sequence continues at coordinate 12,719 of CAYTJC010000006.1, read as the reverse complement.
ATTTGCTCCAATCTTTCTCATTGAAACCATGAAATAAAAAAATAACTTTTCTAGCCTTGTCTATTCCCTTTGGTTTAATTATTTGGTAATTGAAGCTTTGGTTTTCTTCAACAGAGATATCTTTAATGTGAACATTGTTGTCTATTGTACCTATCTCTGTATAAAATGAATAGTCTTCCTTGAGAGTAACATTGTGAATATCGCATTTGTGCTCTTTAACACCTGGTAAGATAGCACACGATGCTGACTCAAATTTTAAATCATGTAGCTCAATCGTGTCATAGTTTTTATTTGCTCCCGATGATGTGAAAAGGTCTTTTAGAGCAGTAAAGCTTCTAGAGTAATTCATAATGCGATGTACTGTATTGTTTGTGAGATGAAAAGGGTGAAATGATTGGATCTGTACCAATTAAAACAACTGCCTAACATCATTTGTTTTAGGCACTACACAAAAATACAAAACATTATGGGATAGTATTGCTGAAAACGTAAAAAACAACTCTTGTAAAATGAGTGATTTCATGTTGGTTTTCTAAAAGTTTTGATTGAGTGGGATTGAGCTTTTGACGGATCATCAGTATAAGTATGTGTTTAACTGTAATCTTTTTATCAATATACCATCTTCTTGTAATCTCATGCAGGCACTAATAATGTAAGAATGAAATTGTCTGTACCACATCTCTTCCTATTCTTCCTATTCAATTCTAATCGACTCTGTTTTTTCGGTAGAAGTAGAGCGCTCATTATAGAACTCACAAACTTTCTCAAATATCATTTTGAAGTTTTCATCTACTTTTTTTGAATCTACAGCTGCCACAGGAAAAGGATTTTCGTGGATGTAATTGTATTCAAAATCAAATTCATCTACTTGAATATCAATGTCACTGTTCGCACCCTTCAGCGTATTCATTATTTCATGTGGACGAACAATATCGTCTTTGGTGAGTGATATTGCATAAATTTGATTCTCGTGTTTCTTTAGCATGCTTTCACGAAACTCTCTTTCTTTGTCAAAGTCAAGCATGGCATAGAATATTTTTCCAGGCAAGAAGTCTCCTCTTAAATAATGTTGAAGCACATGGTCTCTCCCTATTATTTCATCTAAATCTCTCACTAAATATGCGTATAAAGCAGCATCTGTTTCGCTATCAAGAATGAATTTTGACGAAGGAGCTTGATTGTTGAATGTTGCACCACTACAAAACAAGCACACTTTTGAATTTTCGAAGTAATTGCTGTAATTGGTCAACTTGAGTACTTGTGCTAGAAAACCACCAACAGAAAATGCAAACATATCAAAGTGAGCATCCTTGTCAATATGTAGATTGTTTCCTTTTTTAATGTCTTTCATCATTTGTAGCACATCGTTATAGGTTTGCAATCCCGACCATAGTGCCCGATGAGGCATAGCGTGCAGGCGCATACTTACAGCTACGTTAGTTAAGCTTGAGTTTTCTATATTTGGAAATTTCTTCTTTCTCTCCTCGCTCAGTTTAAACATCTCTCTTGTATTGCTCCACTCTTTTGGTGCTCTCTGCATGTGAAAAGCAATAGGGAATAAAACAACTGCACTTTCAGTACCATCGCTTATAGTTTTGGCCCAAGGTAAATACTTGCTCCAATCTCTCTCATTGAATCCATGAAAAAGTAATACAACTTTCTTGACCTTCTCTATTCCTTTGGGTTTTATTATTTGATAGTTGAAGCTTCGGTTCTCTTTCGCAAAAATATCTTTGATATGCACACTGTTGTTTGCTATACCATTTTCTGAATAGAATGAAATATCTTCTTTTGATGTTACATTGTGAGTATTGCACTTGTACTCTTCAATACCAGGCAAAACGCCAAATGATTCAGAAGTAAATTCTATATCAAGTAGCTTAATTGTGTCAAACTCTTTGTTTTTATCTGATGATGTAAATAACTTTTTTAGAGCAGCGTAATTGTTTGAATAACCCATAATGCAGTATTGCTAAATTTTGAATAGGATGAAGATGAACGTTTGTGAGTGTAGATATATCATCGACTCATATTTCTTCATTTGTTTTGTAAAACACAAAAATACAAAACATTATGGGATATGATGGGATATAAAAAAAGGAGTAGTATAAAGTAATTCAGGAAATAGGAGGATGCTCGTCTAATATACTTTTCAGATCATCGTATTATTTATTAATGAGCTAACAACTTATCTACTTCTCATACATCCCCAACACACCTGCACAGTTAGCTTTCAATTTTTCAATTAAACTCACACGTGGTATTGCTCTCACAGTGTCGCCATGCGATATGAGTTCCATCAAGAAGTCGTGTGTAACAAATAGGGTGAGTTTAACTCTTAGTTCATCCTCATTATCTATCAATACTTCTTGCGAATGATGCTAAGGTAGTGATTTAGCGTATTTTCCTTGAATGGGATCGAAAGACAAAATTATCTCTTTAGGATTGTTGTCATTGGGGCTTATTATGCCAGAGCTATATTTGTAATGTTCGTCAGCATTATAATCATCTGGGATTTTAAATGTACTTTTTGTAATATCCAATTCAGCAAACCTCTTCAGGGGCAAAGCTTTTTACTCTTATCTCTTATATCTCTGCCCAGCACATTCCATCGGTTTCTAAATTCTCTAAGAAT
>CAYTJC010000006.1:6476-9984 GCA_964437875.1 uncultured Dysgonomonadaceae bacterium | reverse complement strand
TATCTCTTATATCTCTGCCCAGCACATTCCATCGGTTTCTAAATTCTCTAAGAATATATGGCTGTGGGCTTTCCTTTTATTACTTACAAATATAGAGTGGGGGTAAGCCAAAAGATGGCGTGATCTAAAACTTTATTCTGCTTTTTTTGTGTTTATTATGTGTTGAATCTTGCATGGTAGTTTGCAAGGTATTGGTCTAAAGTGTAATCTTACATCAACGAGGAAAACAGATGCAAAACCTTTTCTAGTAGTTTCATGTACATTGGCCTTTGTTCCCACTCATCAGGCACTATTTGAGTGGATAAGGTAATGTCTTTATCAAAATTTTCCTTTTGCTCTGTTGCTATCTGTTCGTCATAAACTATAGCATTGATTTCGAAGTTTAGGTCAAAACTTCTGTTATCTAAATTGGCTGTGCCAATGATAGCTATCTTTTGGTCGCATACCATGGTTTTAGCATGTACAAAACCTTTGTTGTATGTATATATTTTGACACCAGCATTCATCAGTTCTTGAAAATAAGATTGTGTAGTGGTATTGACAATAAAAGAGTCAGACTTGCAGGGTAGCAGCATTTTAACTTCAATACCACTTAGAGCAGCAATATTAAGAGCATCAAGAAAAGACTTGTCGGGAATAAAATAAGGCGAGGTAATGCAAATTTCATGTTTAGCATTTAGTATTGCCTGAATGAGAGTGAATTTTATTTTAGGATATTTAGAGTCAGGACCACTTGACACAATTTGCACTAAGTGATTACCATAATGTTCTGTTTCGTTTTCTAGAGGAAAATAGTTAGTTGAGTAAGGAATCTTTTGATTGGCACAAAAATTCCAATCTGTGAGAAAGGTAGTTTGAAGATTAACTACAGAAGTACCCACAATCTTTAAATGTGTATCGCGCCAAAAAAGTTTATCCTTGTCATCATTATTAATGTAATTGTCCGATACATTAATCCCTCCAATATATCCTACTTTACCATCTACTACTATAATTTTTCGGTGGTTGCGATAGTTCAATCGATTGGCAAACATAATCAAGTTGATTTTGTAAAATGGATACGCCTCCACGCCTTCTTCTCTAAGTTTGCGAGCAATGTTTTTGCGGATATCTCTGCTACCAAAATCATCGTATATAAATCTTACTTCTACTCCCTCTTTTGCTTTTTCGATAAGTACTTGAGCCAACTGGTTTCCTATTGTATCATTTGCGTAGATGTAGTACTCAATGTGAATATGATGTTTTGCAGCACGCAGACTCTTCAGCACGTCTGGAAATTTAGTTTCACCATTTACCAATACTGTTGCCTTATTATTACTTGAAGTAAAGTTTTTAGTTTTTGAAAAAGATGCCATCTGATAGAAATCACCTATCTTATCTTTATTTTTCAATAAAGTTTCTCGTGAAAGAGCAGCTGCTTGTTTTTCTAGCGTGGGGTACTCCAATTCGTCAAACTCTAGTTTTTTTTGGTACAGTTCTTTTTTTCTATAATTTAATCCTACACTTAAATATACAATTATTCCAACCACTGGAAATGAGATTACAAGTAGCAAATAGCCTAAAGCCTTGCTGGGAGTTTCTGTATTCACCAGTATGTTGATACACACTAAAACAACAACAATGATATAGAAAACTAAAAGATAAGTATTCATAGATTTATCGCTTATGAGTGTTGTGAAAAATAGTTTGAACCAATGGACTTTAATAAATATATTAAAAAAGAGTGTTTCTGATTCAAACTATTACTATTTATTCAATTTGCCTGTTGTAATCTTTGCATTTGATTATCTAGACTTAAACTCTTCTAAAAAAAGAGCTTGAGCTTCTTCTAATTTAGCTTTTGTTGCTGTTGTAATATTATCCCAGTTTTTGTGAATTCTCCTCATTTTTAAAGACAAAAACAGATTGAAAGCACCACTAGCAATAAGGGCTAATCCTGTCCAGATAACTATTGTAATGCCACCAATAGCAGGTCTTATTATAAGCAAAGCTGCAAAAAGGACTCCTAATATTCCAATAAAAAGAGATACTCCCCAGCCTTTCACTCCATAGTCTTTCAGATCGAAAGCTGATCCAATTGCCCAAAATGAATGCAGCATTAGCATGAAGCCAACATATAGAGGAAGTGTTATAGCTGATATTACTGGATTTGCTATTAACATAATACCCACTAAGCTGGTGAAGATACCTAATGCTAATGTCCAGCCCCAGTTTTCTAACACTTTTTTGTTTGAAGTAGCAAAGAATATCTCCATGATACCCGAAACGAGAAATGATATGCTAAATACAATGGTTAGTGCAGCATACGATTGGATGGGCGATGTGAAAACCCAAAATCCAACAGCAATGAAAATTAGGCCAATGATGAGATGGAGATACCAATGTTTTACTGATTGTTTGATTTGTTTTAAAAATAGATTATTCATGTTTTAATTATTTGTTTTATATAATTGCCTTCTGTGCAAAGTTTTTGGCATTTCCTTATCCTAAAATAAACGTTTGATACTACCAATAGTTTAAAAAAAATAAAACACTGATTGGACAATGTATATAGAATACTTTTTCTTTGTATATCTATACTGATGGAAATATCACTAGAAAAGTGAAGTTAATGAAGGGTGATAGGTGTAAGAAAATCAGAAGATCATATTCTTGATTATTAACGCGTTGTTTAACATTGAAAAGTGAACAAACAGTGTGAGTTTTATCTTATTATAGTAGAAGAATATGAGCTTAATAGTATGATGAAGTGGGAACAAAATAACCAGTATAAGTATTATCCATCTAAGTGATCTTTACTATAATAACTGGGCTTACCGTTGCTAATTTGCGCATAATAAACTTCTAACCGTTTTGAGACATGGCTAAGAGTACAATCATATTAGAGGATGAGCAAATATTGCTGATTGCTAATGAAGTTGTAGTTGAGGGGGCTTTAGTAGTGAAAGCAAAAGGCAATGGAAGAATAGAGTTATTAGATATGAATGGGAATTCTGTTGTCAAAATTAATGCTGGGGACATTCCTAGAATGTCTATGATAAAGAGACTTGAACTTAAATCATTTACAATTATACTTGATGAAATAACGCTTAAAACTAAAGATGTTGAGGTTGTTTTCTTTGATGCTATTTAGGAGTAGAATAAATTATCCTTGACAAGATTCCTTTGTCAAATATTGGGATTCAAAAATGCTTTTGTGCTGTTTTTCATCGTTTATTGACCAAACACATTGCATTTCTCCAATCTACATCTCCATATTGGGCAAACGGATCACAAGCAAAACTATGTGTTTGCTCGTACATTTTACAGCTTTACTTAATTAGATTGTCTCCCTATAATCAACTTTCCAGCGTACAAAAGCACTAAAACAATTGCAATGGTCATTTTGTCATTTTACAAAAGCTCTAAAATAATTGCAATGGCCATTTTGTCATTTTACAAATGCACTAAAACAATTGCAATGGTCATTTTGTCATTTTACAAAAGCACTAAAACAATTGCAATGGTC
>CAYTJC010000006.1:0-6376 GCA_964437875.1 uncultured Dysgonomonadaceae bacterium | reverse complement strand
CAAAAGCACTAAAACAATTGCAATGGTCATTTTGTCATTGTACAATGCCCCTAAATAATTGCAATGGTCATTTTGTCATTATGCAAAAGCACTAAAACAATTGCAATGGCCACGTTGTCATTGTACAAAAACATCAAAACAATTACAATAGTCATTTTGTCATTTTAGAAAAGCACTACAATAATTGCAATGGCCTTTTTGTTATTGTGCAAAAACACTAAGATAGTTACCAGGGTGTATTCATATCATGCTCCTAGGTCTTTATAGTATGGAATGATAGTCTGTTAATCGTCTTTTTAGCTCCTAGGAGCGGCCTGTAGCATATAAATAAATTAGAATACTACCAGCACTTTCTAGTGCTAACACATTGTATTTTCCTATCTACAACTGCATAATGCCCAAACACATTGTTTTTCTTGAATCTATTATGTCAGATTTTGCAAATACATTGTGAATATGTAATCTGTATCAGCCGATTGCTCGGTTTTTTATTCTTTCTTTGAAATTGAACGTATAATGGGACTGATTTTGTGAATTGAATCATTGAGCATAGAGGTGAACTTCAAAGACCCTTTTCTGTTCAAGTGTTCCATGTCGTAATAATCTTCTAGTTTAAAGGTGTCAGAATTAAAGAAATCCCAATATTCAATTCCGTATTTATTAGCAGTAGCTCTGCTTGTTTTTTTATTACTTTTAATATAAGATGAGTTGAGGTATTTATTGTATTCTGTATAAGTTGGGGGGGTAAATAATATGGGTGTTATTCCTTCTGTAAGTAGTATTTCTATAAAATCTTCTAAGTCTTCTACTATTTCTTCTTTCTCATTTGATTGGTCTATTACTTCAGTGTACCAAGTACTTGACACTACATACGCTTCATGGTTGAAGTTGAATGTGTCTCTACCTTCAAAAGGAGCAAACCCCTTTATTGCAGGTTTGTAGAGGTCAACTCCATTTTGAACTTCGAAGTCTAAAATATCTGGTCCATACTTGCGAAGGTTAGAAAATCTATGTTTAATCATTGCAAAAGCTACTCTAGGGGTGTAACCAAAGAGAGTAGGAGATAGGATTGCAGGGAAATAACTTGTGTCTTTATATTTAATTCCATTTCCATAGTAAGACCAATAATCTTTGTTGAATTGACTAGAGAATGCAAAAGAGTGGTACCCTATACCAATGAAAACATACTTTAGCTTTTTCATTTCGGGTAATAACGAAAGAGTTATGCGTTTATCAAAGTAGATGCTTTGTCCTAAGTTTGCTAAGTTGTATGCATACAAATCGAAAACTTCTGGATCTACTCCATAGTGAGCATGAGAAGTGCCAAGGATTAAAACTTCTATTGAGTCTAAAACTTCTTTTGCCCCTTCGTACTTCTCTTTATGCAATGTGTTTTGCGTTCTTAAAAAAAAATCAGACAACAGTATTACAGTCAAAGGAAAAAGTAAAAACAAGAAAGATATTTTTAAAAATTCACGCATAGTCTTTTAAAATTGAAAATAGATAAACTCTTGTTGTTCTCCTCTAAACCAAATAAGCAGGAACAATATACTGTAATAGAATGCAAAGCGTACTGGTCTTTTCCATGTGAGTCCTAAACTAGCAATGGCATACTCTTCTTTTCGTCCATTCCACTCGAAAATTAAGAATATTGCAATTAAGAGCAGAGCAGTAAATGCCTGTCTCTTTCCTTCAAAAGCAGGTAATGTGAAAAGCGAACTTGAGAATATTTCGGAAAGTATATTAAAAGCATGTGCTACATTTTCGGCTCTGAAGAATATCCAGGCTAGCACTGTTAATCCAAAAGTACCTAACATCATTGCAAACTCTCGCATAGAGGGTAGCATTCTATCTTCAGCAATATTGCCCAAAAATGTTCTATTCCTCTTGGTAAGCAGCAGGGGTAAAAAATAAATAGCATTGAGTGCGCCCCATACAATAAAGGTCCAGTTGGAGCCATGCCAGAAACCACTAATCAGAAAGATTGCAAAAGTGTTTCGTATTTTCATCCATGTGCTGCCTCTGCTTCCTCCAAGGGGTATGTATAGGTAGTCTCTAAACCATGTAGAGAGAGATATATGCCATCGTCTCCAAAACTCAGCAATGTTTCTTGAGAAGTAAGGGAAGTCAAAATTTCTGGTCAAGTTAAAACCAAGAAGTCTTGATGTTCCAATGGCTATGTCCGAATATCCAGAGAAATCGCCATATATTTGGAAAGTAAAGAATACTGCACCCAGAAGCAGTGTGCTACCAGAATAATCTGCAGAGTTATTGAAAATGAGGTTGGCAAAGTATGCAGCATTATCGGCAATAACTACTTTTTTGAATAAACCCCACAATATCTGTCGCATTCCGTCAGCGGATTTATGATAATCAAATGTTCTCTTTTTGTAAAACTGTGGGAGTAAATTCTTTGCTCTTTCAATTGGTCCTGCAACAAGTTGCGGAAAGAAACTTACAAATGCAGAAAAAGCAATGAAATCGGTGGTTGGTTTCATATTGCCTCTATATATATCTATACTGTAGCTTAATGTCTGAAATGTGTAGAAGCTGATACCTACAGGCAATATGATGTTGAGAGAGTTGATAGTTATTCCTTGTCCAAAAAATGAGAAAGCCTCTGTGAAATTGTCCACAAAAAAATTATAATATTTGAAAAAACCCAAGAACCCCAGATTTACCCCTATACTTATCCAGAGTAATATTTTGCGGTGCATTGCTTTTTTCTCTTCTCCCAATCTTATTCCTACTGCATAGTCAATCAATGTACTAAAAACGATAAGTGTTAGGAATCTCCAATCCCACCAGCCATAAAAAACATAGCTAGCTAACACAATCAATAGGTTCTGTAACTTTATGCTATTCTTCAATACAAACCAGTAGAGAAAAAAACAATAGGCAAGAAAATGGCAAAGTCAAGTGAGTTAAATAGCATTTTCGAATCTTTTTCAAAATTATTTTGGCTTCTTATTAATGACAACAGAAAATGCCATGAAAAGGTTTATACTGTCATAGATTCTCAATTGTTTTTATGAAGCCTAATCTTAAGTAAAACTATTAAACGATAGGCTTGAATAAATAATTGTCTTATAGTGTCAAATACTTGTGAAATAGACGTGGTAAAGAGTTTGTATAGGATTATGTGCATTTGTAGTTGTAGCAATTATGCAACGGCTTTTTATTTTTTGCTCAAATATTCTTCTTGCTCTCTATATTTTGTCCCGAAAAATGTGTAGTTTTGTGTATTGACTAATTTTTCAATAGTAAAACAAGTTTTACTATAATAAGCCAAATTTGAAAAGGATAAAACTATCATGAATATCCTTTCACTTTTTTTCATCAAAACAATAATCTTAAACTATGGCAGTAATTAAACCATTTCGTGGCGTTCGTCCGCCCAGAAAATTTGTTTCGGAAGTTGCATCTCGTCCATATGATGTGTTGAACTCAGAAGAGGCTCGTACCGAAGCAGCAGGTAATGAAAAATCATTGTATCGTATAATTAAACCTGAGATTGATTTTCCAAAAGGAAAAGATGAACATGATGACGATGTGTATGAAAAAGCATTAGAAAACTTCAAGATGTTTCAGCGTGAAGGTTGGCTTGTGCAAGACGATAAGGAGATGTATTACATTTATGCACAAACTATGAATGGGAAAACTCAGTATGGTCTTGTAGTTTGTGCCCATGTTGAGGATTACATGAGTGGTAAAATAAAGAAACACGAACTAACCCGTAAAGACAAAGAAGAAGATAGAATGAGACATGTGCGGGTGAATAATGCCAACATAGAGCCTGTGTTTTATTCTTACCCTGAAAATGATGAAGTAAACAAAATTATTGAGAAAGTGATAGAGCAAGAAGCCGAATATGATTTTGTTTCGGCCGATGGAGTTGGGCATCATTTTTGGTTAATTTCGGGGAAAAGTGATATTGACAAGATAACAGAAGTGTTTGCATCTTTCCCAAGTATGTATATTGCAGATGGGCATCATCGTTCTGCGGCCGCTGCATTGGTGGGTGCTGAGAAAGCAAAGCAAAATCCGAATCATACTGGCAACGAAGAGTACAACTACTTTATGGCAGTTTGCTTTCCAGATAATCAGTTGACTATTATTGATTACAACAGGGTGGTGAAAGACTTGAATGGCTTGACGCCAGCTGAACTCTTATTGAAGCTGGAAGAGAACTTTTATGTAGAAGCAACAGGAACTGAAATAATGAAGCCCAAAGCCTTGCATAATCTATCCATCTATGTTGACGGGAAGGGCTATAATTTAACGGCAAAAGAAGGTACATATAACGATGATGATCCTATAGATCAATTGGATGTAACCATTACTTCTAACCTAATTTTGAATGATATATTTGGTATCAAAGACCTTAGAACTGATACTCGTATTGATTTTGTGGGAGGAATAAGAGGACTTGACGAGCTGAAGAGACGTGTGGATAGCGGAGAAATGGCCTTTGCTATGGCACTTTACCCTGTTTCGATGAAACAGCTCATGACCATTGCTGATACAGGCAACATAATGCCACCCAAAACCACTTGGTTTGAGCCTAAGTTAAGATCTGGATTAGTTATCCATAAACTAGACTAAATAATATTAGATAGAAAGGGCTAAATACTGTACAGGTTCAATTTGATGTATTACAATAACTTAAAAATGAATTGAGAGTGTACTTTTTTAGCTCTTTTTTTTGTCTATGCAATATAGTAATACCTATTTGTTAGTATTACTTACCCAGCAATGGATTGAAAGATATAGTCATAGAAACAAAAAGATTAATAGAATGACTTTTGCCAATGTAATAAAAAGAGAGGTAGATAAAGTTTTTTCTGAAGTGGTAAGTTATTACCGCTATTTGCACCAACATCCCGAACTCTCTTATTGTGAGAAAAATACCAGTGAGTACATTACTCGATTTTTGGATACAGAGGGAGTCTCTTATCGTAAGAACATTGGAGGTTATGGAGTTTTAGCAAAAGTGAATGGTCTAGCTTTCGATTCAGACAGAACTATAGCTTTGTGTGCAGACATGGATGCATTGCCAATTGAGGAAGAGAACAATGTATCTTTTAAATCAATAAACAAAAAAGTGATGCATGCTTGTGGACACGATGCTCAAGTTGCTTCATTGATGGGGGCTATTAAATTGATTAATAAACACAAAAAAGATTTTGGCGGAAATGTTTTGTTTGTTTTTCAACCTGCAGAGGAGCAATCACCTGGTGGAGCTTATCAAATGTTGAAAGACGGAGTCTTTAAAGATTATAGCCCAGAGTTTATCGTAAAGCAGCATGCTTATATAGATTTGCCAGCAGGTACAATAGCCTTCCAATCGGGTGAGATTATGGCATCGGCAGACGAAATTCATATAAAGGTGAAAGGACAAGGTGGACACGGAGCTTTGCCTCATGAACTAAACGATACGGTGCTTGCTGCATCAAGTATTATTGTTGCGATGCAACAAATAGTGAGCCGGCGTAGCAATCCTTTTTACCCAATGGTGTTGTCGTTTGGTAAATTTATTGCTGATGGCGCAACCAATGTAATACCAGATGAGGTGACTTTGGCAGGCTCATTGCGATGCATGAACGAGCTAGAACGAAAAGAGATGCTGAAAATTATTCCAGCTATTGCTACATCAACTGCAGCTGCATATGGATGTAGTTGTAAAGTAACAATTCCTGAAGGATATCCATGCACTATAAGTGATAAAGGGTTGACAGAGCAAATAAAAGAAATTGCAGTAAAATTAGTTGGCGAAAAGAATGTCACTATATTTCCTAAACGAATGACAGCTGACGATTTTGGGTTCTTTACCGAAAAGCACAAAGGTTGCTACTACCGTTTCGGTATAGCAGGAAGTCAAATGTCTGGCAAACTTCACACATCCACCTTTCTTATTAATGATGAAGCTTTGCGTGCCTCCACTGCACTATTTGCAACTTTGTCAATAGAAATGTTGGGTAGATAACGTTAAATCCTACTCTTGCACTAGTTTTAAAGCATGAAAATTATTATTTTTGTAATGGAATCTTTATTGTACATTTAAAAAACACTTTTATGAGCAACCATGAATTAGATGAACTAGACGGAAAAATCTTAAAACTTATTGTGAACAACGCACGTATTCCTTTCTTGGAGGTAGCCAGGGAATGCAATGTGTCAGGTGCAGCAATTCACCAGCGCGTACAAAAATTGACTAAAGCGGGAATCTTAAAAGGTTCGGAATTTATAGTTGATGTAGAGAAAATTGGTTACTCCACTTGTGCCTACATTGGTCTGTTTCTCTCGCAAGCCGATAGTTATAACGAAATTGTGACTGCGCTTGAAAAAGTACCACAAGTAGTAGAGTGTTACTACA
>CAYTJC010000005.1:8703-19816 GCA_964437875.1 uncultured Dysgonomonadaceae bacterium | reverse complement strand
AACCCGCGCGAGCGGAGTACACAAAATTTAACCAGCATGGGCGATAAAGGTGATAAAGATCGTAATTGGTAATTGACACAACCCCACACACGATGGGAATCGTGCGGTAGCGAGGTTACACAATATTCAACCGCAATGGGCAGTTGGGATTTCGTAATTCGTAATTGGCAATTCGTAATTCACACACCTTACACCACACACCTAAGACCATGAGCAAAGGCACTGGTCAGAGACCAGCGCCAGCCAGGGGGAGACCAGCGCCAGCAGGGGGAGACCAGCGCTAGCCGAACAAATAGATAGTACAGACTGGGCATGCCAAGGCGAGCGGCTTGGGTAAACAAAAAAAAGCTCCAACTTGTGTTTAAGTTGAAGCTTTTTTTTATAATATATATAGTTATAAGTCTGTGTATTTGTAACGTTCAGACTATCTTATTCTATTGAGCGACCTTATGAGGGCCTCATCTGCACCAATTTTTCTGATTGCTAAATAAATCAATACTAAAGCAATAAAAGGGGTAATCATGCCAATACCTACACCCTCAAATGAAGAGCTTACCTCGGGGTTGCGCTTTAGAATATAAAAAGCTGTGAGCCCATAGTAGCCAAGAATCATAAATAGATTCATGCTGGCAAGCCTTATTTGCATCATTCTTTTTTTGTACAAAAAAACAATGAGCACAGATAGGATGGCACTGATATTACCAATAATGAAAAGGCCCCATGTAGAAAAGATAATCTCTTCGTGCATGTAGAAACCCATTGCTTCAAAACGAACCATTTCGCCACCTATAGAAAATACGGCTAAATGTGTTAAAAGACTTACTACCATGCATATTGAAGCAAGGAGTAAATATACAGTTTGAATGCGCTGCAACATAATTAAAATTGGTCTTTTCCTCTGTTAGGATTACGGTTGTAAATCTCATCGTGCTCCCACTCATCAATGGCAAGCAAAGTGGGTTTGGGTAATTTTTCGTAGAAACGTGAAATTTCTATTTGCTCGTGATTCTCAAACACCTCTTCGAGGTTGTCGCTATATGAAGCAAATTCTTGAAGCTTAGCATCCAAGTCTTGTTTCATTTCAACAGCAATTTGGTTGGATCTTTTGCTTAAAATTCTCACTGTTTCGTAGATATTACCAACTCTTTCTGCTAAATCAGACAGATTTCTTGTTTCGGTTGATGTACTTGCTGATACTCTTTTATAATCCATTGTAATTTATATAAAGTTTTGGTTGTTATTCTCTTTGTATTTTATTTATGCAAACACTTTTTTCCCTGTTCTCTTAGGAAGCTGGAAGTTTGTCCACCACTTCTTGTGCTTCTTCAAAGTACTTCTGGGCCTCTTTGGTGTATTTTCCTGAAGGATATGAATTGATGTAGTTGTAATATTCATCAAGTACTGCCCTGTAGCGTTTAGCTTTTGCTTCTTTGATACTATTTTCGGCCAGTTCGTAACGCGCCTGAAGGATGAGCATCTGAAAATCTTCGGCATATTTTGAATAAGGGAAATCTTTTAACGCTTCGCGTGATGTTATCACACTCGACTCATAATTGTTGCCCATGTAATTGCCCAGTCTGAGGTATAGTTGTGCTGCCAAAAGCTGTTTGTATGCGAGTTTTTCTTGCAATTCGTAGAGATACTCTTTGGCCTGACTGGCTCTCTCTGTTTGTGGATAAATCTCAATGTAGCGCTGAAACTCTGAGATGGCCTTGTAGGTTTTTGTTTGATCGAGTTGTGCCTCGGGCGAATCTAAATACATACCATATGCTGCATAATAGAGAGCAGGCTCTGCATACTCACCTTTGGGGTAAGTATTGTAATAGGTAGTAAATATTTGTGTTGATGACAAATAGTCTTTCTTGTTGTAGTAACTCTGCCCCAACAAATAGAGGGACTCTTCTGCTTGTGCTGTACCTTTCATATAGGCTACAAGGTCTTCAAGCAAAGCAATAGAACGGCCATACTTTTTTTCTTCGAAATACTTTTTGGCATAAGTATATTTCAAATCTCGGTCTGTACTTTTAAGAATTCTGTTGTACTCTCCACACGAGCTGAAAAATATTGCAATAGCAAAAAGGAGGACTAATTTGGTTGTTTTATTTCTTATCATGTTTCTCTGACGAGTTTTAAGTTGCAAACTTACTGAAACTTTTGCATTAAAGTTGAACTGAATACGTTTTTATTCTATTTTAGTACTTTCGGACGCACTTTCAGACAGGAATTTGAGCAAGCTATCTACATAAATGCGGTTGTTGGCAAGCCGTGGAATTTTGTTTTGTCCACCCATTTTTTCTCTCGATTCCATCCATTTATAAAAGCAGTTGCGTGGCACCACTTTAATAATTGGCATTCGCAAAGATAGCCCAAAAGATCGTTTAGCTTCATAATCGGAGTTAAGCGATTTGAGCGAGGCATCAAGTGCGCGAGCAAATATATCTATGTCTGATGGTGGTGTTGCAAACTCTATGAGCCACTCGTGTGCTCCATTGTTGTTGTCTCCAAAAAAGACAGGAGCAGCAGTATATTCGGTTATTTTTGCTCCAGATATTTTACACGCTTTTAGCAGAGCTGCCTCAGCATTATCTATCATGAGCTCCTCGCCAAAGGCATTGATAAAATGTTTTGTTCTGCCAGTAATTCTGAAAAGATGTGGCTCTAAGGATGTAAACTCTATTGTATCGCCCAGCAAATAGCGCCACAAGCCCCCACTTGTAGAGATAAGTATGGCATATTTTACGCCCAGCTCTACTTCATTTAAGGTGAGGGTTTCGGGATTCTCTTTTTCCCACTGCCCATTGGGGATAAACTCATAAAAAACCTGACTATCCAGCAGTAGCAACAAGTCTGGCGAGTTTGGTCTGTATTGTATGCCAAAAAACCCTTCGGATGCATTGTATGTTTCCCAATAATTCATTTTGGGCGAAGAGATGAGTTTCTCAAATTGCTCACGATAGGGCGTAAAACTAACACCTCCATGAAAAAACACCTCTAAATTGGGCCAAATATCGGATATGCCTTGCCCTGTCTCTTTTGCTATCTTTTTCATCAAAACCAACATCCACGAGGGAACACCCAATAGGCTTCTGATGTCTTGCTTGAGGGCATATTCTGTTAGTTTTTCTAATTTCACATCCCAATCGGGTATGAGTGAAATCTCTTCGGGTGTGCGTCTGGTCTTTGCCCACCAGGGTAAATTCTTGACCAACACGGCCGACACGTCTCCGGTGAAAATGCCTTCGCCAATTGTATTTACCTGTTGGCTTCCGCCCAACACAAGGGCTTTGCCAAACATAAATCTGTTTTCGGGAAAGTGCTTGGCATACAAGGCCAACATGTGTTGCCCACCACGGTAATGACAATTTTTGAGAGATTCTTGGGTGACGGGTATGTACTTACTTTTGTCATTGGTGGTGCCCGATGACATAGCAAACCACTTAACGGGAGTGTCCCAGAGTACATTTGATTTTTTCTCGTTAATTATAATGTCTAAGTAGGGCTTCAAATCATCGTAGCCCATTACCGGAACCAACCTCTTGAAGTCTTCGGAATTTTTTATCTGATCGAACTTATGTTTTTGACCAAAATAAGTGCGTTTTCCGTGCGATATAATATAATCAAATGTCTGCAATTGTTTTTCCCAAGGCCTTTCGATAAATTGATCGATAGGCTTGTACAAAGACGAAAATACTGAATTAAATATATATTTAATCATTGACGATTATTTAATTTTTACCACAAAGATAATGGATGCTTGCAAAAAGCAACTACAAATATTGAATTGTTTAGATTTGAAAGTTTGTGTGCTACAAAAATGTGCTGCTACTTGCTTGTGGATGTGCCCACTAACCAATACGGCTTATCTTTTGCAGTCTCTCGTCATCAATTATTTTTATCTTACGGCCGTCTAAAGTAATGATTCGCTCATTTTCAAATATAGATAGTGTGCGTATTGCATTGGAGGTGGTCATGTTTGACAAGTTGGCCAAATCTTCGCGTGAGAGGTAAATACTGATTGTAGCACCGTCTTTTTCTAATCCATAATTGTCTTTCAGAAACAGTAGTGACTCGGCCAATCTTCCTCTTATGTGCTTTTGTGTGAGATTTACCACCCGCTCATCAGACACTCCCAAATCTATAGATAGTAACTGAATAAAATACATAGCCAATGAGCCATTGCTTCGCAAAAACTGCTCTACTATGTTCATAGAGATAAAACAAATCTGCGATGACTCAAACGCAGCTGCAGTGGTTACAAAAGGCTCTTGTGCAAAATAGGCGCGATATCCAAAGTACTGTACTGGCTTCACCATACGAATGATTTGACTACGCCCACCTACTCCCTCTTTGTATATCTTTACTTTGCCTTTAAGCAAGCACATCATATCTGTGGGCTTGTCGTTTTCGTAATATATGATTTCGTTTTTTTTATAAGTAACAAAACGTGCGTCTTCGCGCAACATTTCGTGCTCTTCTTCAGTCAATACCCTCCATATATCAGGTAATGATGCAGCTATATCTATTGGTTTAATCCTTTTCACTTTTTCTGTCTTAATTATTGAACCACATGTTATATAACACTGTTCTTAAACACAAAAATAAAGAAAATATCTTGTAAAACACAATTTATCAAACGATTTTAAAGCATTTTACAAGTAATATAAGCAAGAAACTACTACTGCAAGACTTTATACTGTCTATTCGTTTTATATTTTTGCTATAAATCTATTTATTATTGAATAAAACTTGTAAGTTTGCACTATCTACACACAGATAGGATGAAGAAAGTATTACTGGCCATTTTTATATTGTTGCTCTCAACAAGCTCTAAGGTATATTCGCAACAAGAAGAATCATTAGATGATATATTGGACAAAGCTATGGCTGCTGCAGAAACATATGCTGAGGCAGTTGAAAAGTTTGAGGCCGATATTTATATGCGCATATATGTAGAAACTTTAAAGAAAAACTGGCTGTATAGATACACTCATTTGATACCAAAATTTGTGTTGCACGACCGCCACTCAGACAATGGGCTGATAGAGGTGATAAGTGACCTGAAATTTAACTACCCCAACAATTACACTGCTGATATAAAACACTTGGCTGGCACATTTTCTCAAAAAAATGTGGATGATATGCTGCCCTCTAATCTTGTGCATCTGAACGTGTATAACAAGATGTCGAGCAATGAACGGTTTTTTATGCCTTTGCGAAAAGCTTCCAAAAAGTATTACCGCTACAAATTGGAACGTACTTTTAGCCAAGATAGCATGGCATTTTGCACTATTCACTTTACCCCAATTTACAAGTCTCCACAATTACTGAAAGGATCATTTGTAATTGAAAAAGACAGCTGGAGAGTAATGCAGTTTGTGTGTGAAGGAGTAGATTTAGCTTCCGAGTTTTCCATAGAGCTATACATGGGCAATTCACCAGAAACTCAACTACTGCCTATAAATGCAGTTATTCATCAGAAATTCTCTTATTTAGGGAATGTTGTAACAAACAGAAACTTGGTCAACATCAACTACCGGAAGATACGACTAATAGATGAAAGGTCAACCGAAAAAAATCTTAACCTTAGTAACTTCTACAAAGTTAGATTGGACTCTGTGCCAATAGTAAACGACCCTGTCTTTTGGGAAAGTGCCCGCAAAATTCCACTACAAGCAAAAGAGCAAGACTTAATTAATGAGTTTTATCTAAAAGAGTCTTTAAAAAAGAATGGAAAGGCGGCAAACGATTCATTGAATGAAAACAAAAACAATCCAGTTGCTTGGGCCAGAAACATAGTGATGAACTCTCGTTACAAATACAAAGCAACGGATATAAGATACGGTGGTGTTTTTAACCCCGCACTATTTGGTTATTCATCTTTAGATGGATTGACTTACGGACAGAAACTTAGCATCAACTATGAACTAAAAAGACAATCGAGCTTAGAGATGAATGCCTTTGTGGGTTACATGTTCAAAAGGAAAGAGTTGTTTACAGATATCTCAACGGCTTGGAATTACAATCCTGCACATTTAGGCAGGCTTTCTCTTTCTGTTGGAAATGGAAACAGAACCTACAGCTCCATCTTTTTAGAAGAAATTCAGGATAGTCTTCTTAACAGTGGTCTTAACTTAAAAGATTTGGCGTTAGACTATTACAAAGACTACTATATGAGGCTAAACAACACGGTGGAAGTAACAAACGGTTTCACTATAGGCACGGGGCTTGAATATCACATAAGAGATGCTGCTGACAACAAAGTAGAAGACAACTCAGCTATAGGCACACCCACTTATGCCAGCAATGGTACTGGGAACGGAAACGGAGCTGAGGAAATTACCAAAATGTTTAAACGGCGCAAAACTTTCTCGCCCATCATCACCCTTACATGGACTCCCGAGCAATATTTCCGCTTTGAGGGAAAACAAAAAATACCAGTGCGGTCGCGCTATCCAACCATGAAGTTGGAGTTTTCTAAAGGATTGAAAGGGGTGCTTAATAGCGACTCTGAATACAACAGAGTGGAGTTGGATATTAGCCAAAACGTTCAGTTAGACCT
This sequence comes from uncultured Dysgonomonadaceae bacterium, assembly GCA_964437875.1. Classification (GTDB taxonomy): domain Bacteria; phylum Bacteroidota; class Bacteroidia; order Bacteroidales; family Dysgonomonadaceae; genus UBA2632. The sequence goes on along the minus strand of CAYTJC010000005.1, from coordinate 13,257 downwards.
CATGCAGTCTTTTCAGTATCATATTGGGATGGGGTTCTTTAGCAATCAGAAATCGGAATACTTTACAGATTTTGAGTATTTTGCAAAACGAAACTTCCCCGATACATGGGATGATGGCATTGGTGGTGTGTTTAATCTGCTCGACAGAAGGTTTTATAACGCATCAGACTCATACATTCAAAATCATTTTATGTACGAGTCTCCCTTTATAATCCTAAACTTAGTGCCAGCTCTCTCAAAGGGGGTCATTACCGAAAGGTTGTACCTTAGCCACCTTTACAATCCGTTTATTCGCTCTTATGCCGAGTTTGGTTATGGTATTGGCAACAGCTTCTTGAATGCTGCTATATTTGGCTCGTTTCACAAATTGAAATTTCATGAAGTGGGGTTCAAGATTTCGTTGAATATTTTGAAGAAGTAATGGGGAAGAGTTAAGAGTTAAAAGTTAAGAGTTAAGAATTAAGAATTACCAACGCTGGCGCTAATCTCTGACCAGTGCCTTTGTTCATGCTATCGCATGTGAATAAATTAGCACGCAGATGACTCCGCTGGCGCCGATTTCCGAATCGGCCTGCCCTGTGAAATCAATTATTTTATTGGGGCCTGCCCCGTGAAATAGAAACTCAAATTTCACAGGGTGAATGTTGCGAAGCAAGAAAAATGTTTCTTGCCAAGACACAAAGGCGCCAAGGAAAATGCGTTGATGGCCTACAGCCACTGGCTTTTGAATTATGTGTGGGTTATTCTTATGCCAGCCTTTTTAGGCCTAAAATGCTCTTCGGCTAAGTTCCTCGCTGGCGCTAGTCTCTGACCAGGGCCTTTGTTCATGCTAATAATGCAAATTAATATTTTACACCCATCTCAACCCCCAATTAACTCCGCTTGCTCCTCAAACAACGTCTTCACATTCTTGTTTTGCAACCTCATTTTCAGCCAGTATTCTATTTTCTGTTTATCATCTTTTTTCAGCGATGCTTTTTCAGTAAACAGTATCACTATAGGTGTTTTTGCAGATTTCACTGAGTCGGAATAAATATATGACTCGGTATATGAGCACGATATAATCTGAGAATACAAGGGCTGTATCTCTCGCAATATCATATTGCCTTTGGTGGGCAATTGCTGCAGGCTATCGAGTCTTCTCTCTGATGATTGCAACATAAACTCTGCTGCATTAAGCTGTTTTGCCAAAACATCTTTTTCAGATTCAAATCGCTGTTTGCTCTGATCTATTATAGATAGATTTGAGCCCGAATTAATTACAATTTTGGAGGTGTCAATTCTATGTACCAATGCTTTAGTTTTGATATTCCGACGCGACTCTTCCGAAAGACCATAGCCAGAATAAATAAGATCTATGCTGCGTGCAGTAGGGTTGAGTTTGTTATCAAGGAGGTAAGTACCTTCTGTAACCGATATTTCATTCACAAAGCGTTGTGCACGATCTGAAAACCGTTCGTTTTCTACAAGCAAGTATCCAAAATAAACGCTTGGCACAATGGTGATGGTGAGTATCAACGATATGTATTGGTTGATTCTTTTTTTCCTATCAGAATCTATGATGGTGCGAATGAGGAAACGCAAAAACTGACATACAAAAAGTGATGCAACACCAATAAAAACAGTGTTGATAGTAAACAGGTAGAGTGCACCAAAAAAGAAGTTGAACTGCAGGGTGGCCAATCCGTAACCTGCTGTACATATTGGGGGCATGAGGGCAGTGGCAATGGCTACACCAGGGATGACATTCCCTTTTCGCTTGGTGCTCATAGCTATGATGCCTGCCAAGCCACCAAACAAGGCAATGAGCACATCGTAAATTGTAGGGCTTGTGCGTGCCAATATTTCTGATGAGGCCGTACCAACGGGTGTAACTGCAAAATAGAGGGTAGAGGTTAGTAAACTTGCACCCACTGCAAAGGTGAAATTTTTTACGGCTTTTCGGAACAAGAAGAAATCGTAGGTTGCCAAACTATAACCCATTCCATTTATGGGACCCATGAGTGGGGATATGAGCATGGCGCCAATGATGATGGCTGTGGAATTCATGTTTAACCCTATGGAGGCAATTACAATGGCAAATACTAGGATCCATAGGTTGGTTCCTTTAAAAACTACTCCCTTTTCAATCTCTTCATGAATGAAGTCGTAGTCTTCCATTTCACTACGCACATTGAAGAACGCACGAAACTCTGTCAATTTCATAATCGTGTATATTATTTTTTTGCAAATGTAGGAATTTAAAACAATATTGTGCTTTATATTGCCTCATACAACAACAAAAGCGACCAAAACCTACAGGTTTTGATCGCATCAATTATAATTGATTATCAAACAATGATAATGCAGAGGGTGAGGGTAAAACTAAAAGCTTATTTCATCTTTTATTTGGTTTGACTCCCAACAACATATCCTACAGCTACGCCAACAACTGCAGCTACAACGATAGCCAATTTTAGAGCTCTCATGCCTCCTCCCATGCTATGATCTCCAATAACTTTTCCGTAATTTCCTAACTCTTGAGTAATTTGAACTGCATTTTTAGCCATAAATATTATTATTAAATTTTACAAATAAGTTTGTCTCTTCTCTTGCTATACGATGTTTGTTTAGTGAATTGCTATGCAAAGTAAATGCAAAAGAATAATGTGTTACTTAATAAACGTGTGTGGGTGCAAATTGTTTTGCAAGGTCATTATAGTATGAACTGATATAATGTGAATATGGTATAACTACATCATAATTATAATACCAAACGGTTCTTGAAATAGTATAGGAACAAGCACTTCGTAGGAGTCGGACTGTCTGTAGCAAACATATACCCACTCAACATCAAGCTCCTGACTGACACTGGTCTCTGACCAGTGCCTGTACAGGTCTAAAGAATTACCAATTACGAACTATATAGGCCTTATCGCCCATGTTGGTTTAATATTGTGAGGTAGTAACGTAGAGACGTCGATTTATCGCGTATCGATGTAAATGCACTGTAATCAGCTGGCATTGGCAATAATGACAATACTATTTGTAAATGAGTCATGAATAAATTTATACAACAAAAAAGCGACACAACCTTATGAAAGGCTATAGTCGCTTCAATAATCTACAATTACGGGGGTTGAACGTGCTAAGATAATATGAGTGAAAAGGTATGTGTAATTTTTTTGCTGAACAGAAAAAAAAGCAGCCTCAAATAATTCACTCTTTTTTTTTAATTATCTATGGGTTCATTGTAATTGTTGTCACTTTCATTAGTACTTCTATTTCATAAGATGTAGCTGAACGCTTACTCTTCTTCGAGCTCTTCATCGTCGAAGTCAAAGTCTTCATCGTCTAAGTCTTCATCAAAGAAATCTTCGTCGTCAAAGTCCTCATCATCGAAGTCATCCTCATCAAAATCCTCATCATCAAGAAATTCGTCTAAGTCTTTCATAATTTCATTATTTAAATTAAACTGTAAAACATTACACTCAAAAGATGTAATATCAGGCAGTAAAACTACATAATTATTTTTGAATAAGAGTATATAAATGCTACAAAAAATCATCTTTTTCACAAAATAATTAGATACAAAAAGGCGACTAAAACACTTAGGTTTTAATCGCCTTAAACACAATGAAAAGTTAAATGTAGTAAGTTCTTAAATAATAATTTTTAGCCGCTTCAATAATCTCACATAGAAAATGTTTTTTATTGCTAAAGGCTATATTGAATCATTCATCAACCTGGTTTCAGTGAGTTTTTCGCCTTCTAATACATACTCTTCGTCTGAGTTCCACTCCAAGCTGTTTCTCTTGCCATAATCATTGCCATATCTTCTTTGCATAGCTCGCGACGATATGGGGCGTTGATAGTCTGTCAACTCATCGCTCACCTCCAATTTAGAACCACTGGGCACAAATATTTCAACCACCACAAATTGGTTGCGGAAACCTTGCTCTTTGGGCACCTTGAAAAACTGAGGTATCAATAATAACGAATCGTTTTGTTGCAATGTAAAGTCAATTTCTTTTAAGTTCGCTTTAGATGCTTTGTAGTTACTGTCGAATCCTGCAAGGATGGTCTTTACATGAAACAGGGTGTCTTTGCTGGTTTTCAGTCTCAACTCTATATTATTGAACAGCAGTGTGTCTTCGTCAATATTATAGAAGGGTAAATTTTGCAACACTATACCATTGAAGGTGGACGAGCCTATAGTAAATCTACTTGTTCCAGGGCTCACACTAAAATAATCGAGCGGATAGCGCTCCATCTCTACATACAACTTATTGGTAGTAGGCGAAGTGAGAACAATATTGGTCTCTTGCAGACTCTCTGTACTAAACTTGCGTGTAATTTTGAAGCCCAATGTTAACCCTGCTACTATACCTATGAACCAAAGAGCGGCTACTGTGTAGCCAATAGCGGGTCTTGATTTTGCTTTCATCAATCGGCGCACTATCCAAGCTATTACTCCAATAAAGGGGATTACTAAAGTTAGCACTACGGTCAACCACAACAATGTATGTTCAAAACCAGGGTTGACAAACAACGATTGGAGCGGTACAAATTTAG
>CAYTJC010000005.1:0-8693 GCA_964437875.1 uncultured Dysgonomonadaceae bacterium | reverse complement strand
AGTAAATATCATTCCAAACAAGGATGCCATCAAACCAGCAGCTACAAGACCCACAATTCCAAAAAACACAATCTTGAGAAAACCAACCACAAAATCCAAACATCCCGATCTTTCGGGCTGTGGCGATATGTAAGGTGCGCGTGGTTCATTTATATGAGGTGGCTGAGGGGGTATGCTGGCTTGTTTGGCTGTGTCACTGTTATTGCCTGCTGTATAGTTTTGCCTTGGCACACTGCTATCTGTAGCAGCTTGATTTGTTACACTGTTGCTAACAGAAGTCCCAGTTGCAGCAACATTTGCATTACCCATATCGGTTCTGCTACTTCTGGCTTGTGCTACATTGTCGCTCACCGTGTTGCGAATAGACTTTAGATACTCCTCTTCGCCCATCATTTCCAGCTTTTGCTTCACAGTTGTGGCCTTGGGCATTATAATCCAAAGTATGATATAGATTGCTACAAAAGATAGATTTACGCTTGAGCTTAAATTAATAGGAAAAGAAGAATTGAATAGGAAGTGATTGAACGCATTAAAAGGAATACGTACCAAACCGAGCATATTTAGCAGAACGGGTAGTAAGAAAACAAGACGTGGTATCCATGTGTCTATTTTGAAATAAGCTGCTATACCACCACATACACCAGCAATAAACCGATCGTTAGGGTTGCGATAGAGTCTTTTGCTTATATTGTTTGGCAACTGCTTTGCTGGCAATACAATCCACAACACTATATAGACCCAAAAGACGAAACCAGACAGAAATACAAAACCCAAACGAGTAAACACGGGGTCTATTTTGAGATAATGGGCCAAGCCACTACATACTCCTCCCAAAATTCTATCGTTGGATTTGCGAAACAGACTCTTACTCTCCTGATGTGTTACTGGAGGTGGCATTTGCGAATGTGCACTTTGTGAATGCGGAGGAGGTAGAGTAACATTCTCTTTTTCGGCTTCGCGTTCGTCAAACTCCAAATCAAATTCTTGAGGTCTTCCAATGGTATTGATTACAGAGGTTACGTCGGCATCGGTGATGCACGGAATACCATGCTTTAGCCTATTGCCAAACAACTCAGCAATCCGGTTCTCTATGTCGTTCACTATTTCATTTCCTTCAGCTTCGTGTCTAAAATAATCTTTCAAGCTCTGAATGTATTCATTCAAAATATCGTAAGCTGTCTCCTCAATGGTTATCAATTGACCTTGGAAATTGATGTTGATTGTTTTTTTCATTTTGTGTTGCTATTATTTATGAAACAGTTGCTGTGTCTTTATCATTTTTGCTATCACGCTCATTAGTATTGGCTTTGTTCACCAATATCTCTACGCTGCTGTTTAGCTCGTTCCAAGTACTTTCAAGCAGCTCATAAAACATCAATCCTTTATCGGTAAGCGAAAAGTATTTTCGAGGAGGTCCCGTGGTGCTTTCCACCCATCTGTAACTAAGAATATCGGCATTTTTCAGTCTGTTCAAAAGTGGATAGAGCGTTCCCTCAAAGAGATCAAGTCCGGCATTCTTTACCTCCTCAATTATGTCGCCAGGATATACTTCTCCATTTTTTATGATGGAAAGAATGCAATATTCAAGCACACCTTTCCGCATCTGACTTTGTATATTTTCAACTTTCATTGGCACTATATTATTAATTAGAAAACAAAAATAAACAAAGCAAAGTATTATGCAATGCAAAGTACTACATTTGTTTTTTTAATTAAGAGAGTTTAGCTTTTAGACCACTCGTTTTTCACAATTCATTATACCCACAAATCAAACATTAATGCACGGAACTAACCGTATAGAGGCAATATATTGTCTCTATACAGTTTTTTAGTAACTTCGCATCATGAAAACAAACAACTATACCCTACCCCTCATAGCACTATTATTATGGTTGGTGCACACAACTGGATTTGCCCAGTATGGCGAACCGCTAAACATTCCGCCTGCTCTAAGTGCGGGTTTTGGCGAGCTCCGCAACAATCATTTCCACTCGGGCATCGATTTCAAAACCCAACAAGTGGTGAACAAACCCGTATTTGCAGTAGCAGATGGCTACATCTCTCGAATATCAGTTTCACCCAGTGGATATGGATTGGCTCTATACATTGATCATCCTGAACAAGGACACACCACTGTGTATGGTCACCTCAATAGTTTCAGTAAACATATTGCTCAGTATGTAGAGGACAAACAGTATGAAAATGAAAGTTTTAGAGTAAACCTATACCTTGAGTCCCACGAAATACCCGTTGCCAAAGGCGAACAAATAGCACTAAGTGGAAACTCAGGCTCGTCGGGCGGGCCCCACTTGCACTTTGAGGTGCGAGACAGAGAAACACAAGGTCCGCTGGATCCATTGCAATATGTGGCACAGAGTATTCGCGACACACAGCGTCCCGATTTGCGAGGCATTGCCTTTTACCCCATCGCAGGAGAAGGTGTAGTAAACAATAGCAACTCTCCCACAAGATTGAATATTGGTAAATCTAAAGCTGGCAACCCATTGCCTTTGCAAAAGAGGATAACTGCTTGGGGCAAAATGGGCGTGGGAGTGAAAGCTTATGACAAAATGAATGGGCAAAATAATATATATGGTGTGAAACACATCAGGCTTTTTGTTGATGATTCATTGGTATTTAGTAGCACCATCAACGAATATCGGTTTGAAGAAACCCGAATACTGAACAGCTTTGTGGACTTTGAGGATTGGCGCAACAACAAATCGTTCTACATGAAATCTTATGTAGAACCTGGCAATAAGCTGCGTATTTACAATGATAATTACGATGGATATATCAACGTTACTGAAGAGAGAACTTACCCAATGAAATACGAGTTGGAAGATCATCATGGAAACATTACAACCTACAACTTCGCAGTTCAAGGTACACCAACGGAAATCATTGCCAATCCATTTTGCAAAAATCACATGGCTTGGCAAAACTACAACCGCTATGTTGCTTACGATTTTATGCTCACCATACCCGAAGAAAATCTCTACAACGATTTCTGCTTTGAGCACACCAGTACAGCGCATACAGACAATAAATACTACTCAGACATACACGAAGTGAACAACAAGCCTATTCCCCTTCACAACAATGGCAAAATGTGGATAAAGATTAAAAGCGACACCCTACCTCAACGCAACAATTATGGAGTGGTGAAGATAAATAAAGACAACCGCAGAGACAATTGGATGGGTGGCACTTATAAAAATGGCGGAGTAGAACTCACCATCAATGAGCTGGGCGACAAATATGCCATTTCAATGGATTCGATTGCTCCCAAGATTGAGGCTTTGAGTCCACAAACATGGAAGCAAAACGGACGAATTCGTATTAAATTATCTGATGATAAAAGTGGTATTCGTACTTTCAGGGGCACAATTGATGGGCAGTTTGTGCTTTTTACTCACGATTCTAAATCGAGCATCTATACCTATACTTTCAATCGAGAAAGATTAGGCGACTTGCCCATCAAGAATTTCCAATTTGTTGCAACAGATGGTGTGGGCAACGAAACGGTTTATGAATATAATCTGTAACTAATTGTAATTAAAGCCTCCTGCCTTGTAAAAATAACATTGAACTACAATTGAAGAGCTCCAATATATATATAACAGAAGAGACGCGTTTTTTTTGCGTCTCTTCTTCCCATCCGTATATCTACGGTTTATATAAAGGTGTTCCTAACAAACACCATGTGTGTACCTTTATTTAATACCCACCAGTGAGCCCATCCATATAGGTCACTCGCTTCTCTAAATAATCAAGCAATCTGTCTTTATATTTGTCAATACTACCCGAGCTTTTGCCCCATCGTTCCTGATCTAATGCGTGCGACTCTCGTATTATATCGGCATACTCTTTTATATAATCAACAAGAATTGGGTAGTTCTGGGTTTTAAACTTTGCCCATTCTTCTTTATATAATTTCTGAATAGTTGGATCTTCCATAATTCTACTGAAGAAAAGTGTACCTACTGAGTTTCGACTAAGCGACCAAAACAAAGGCTTTGTTGGATCTACAAAATGCTTGCCCCCTGATTCGTAACCAAATGCCCAGTCAAAATCCCATATTGGGCCCATATTATACTTTCCGCCCTTTTTCTTATATATATAGGTGCTTTTGGGATGATTGATCTCTTGGTTGCCCGTTAAGGTGTAAACAATAATATAATTTACAAAAGCATTTGCGTCAAAATGATTGAGATAGTTGTTATCTGGAAACGACTCTGCAAATATAAGCCCTTCCATAACATTGAAATCATTTTCCATTTCATTTTTAATAACCATTGCCTCAGCATCTGCAAGTTTATCCAATTCTGGATGCTGTATCATCACGGGCAATTTATAGTTGGTTGATTTGAATTTATAATCCTCATCAAAATAGGTGTCTAATTCAAATAACCAACCACCGTCGCCAACATTGATACGATTCTCTTCTACCTCCTTATGTTCGGTAAAAGTATAACTACCTATATACTCACCATTCAGGGTAACATCTACGGGAATCATGTGATGGGTAAATGGCATTTCCAGCAACTGCCCAATTTTCATAGCAACTGAATTGCCCATCAAACTGGGATCGATATAATTTTGAAGCAAAACCCAGTCTTTTTCTGCCGACAAGCCAAATAACGATGCTTTGGAGTCGAGCTTAAATCTGTAAGGTTTTTTAGCCATACCCCAAGTAGAATTGCCTCTTCCTCTTATCTTGCCGCGTGCTTCAAAATCCTCATACTGATCTCCTCCGTCAATACGTATATCGGTGTCTATATAAACTTTTTTCTCCACAATAGGAGTCCCATTATCAGTATTAATATAAATATGAGGAATGCGTGCTTCTTGCCACTCTACCTTTAGAGTGTAGTCTTTCTTTACATTATATTTTGCACCTAATGTGTAAACAAGCTCTTGAGAGAAATCATTGGCAGTAACTCCCGATTCTTGCGGTGTAGTGCCAACCAATATCTCTTTTCCGTTGTGAATGAAAGTTGCAATTAACATCTCGCCTGATAGTTTTTGGGGCAGTGTCAAATTGATCTCATTCTCTACAATAGTACCAACAATATCTTTTTTGAGATAAGACTCATTGTTGCTCTTTTCTAATATGAAAGATGATATCTCTACAACATTCTCTTCAAGCCACTCTACCTTTACAGTATAGTGATTCTTAGTTTTATCTTCGGCCTCAACTGTATAAACAATTTTTTTTGAGAAATCATTGGTTGTTACCCCCGACTCTTGCAGAGTATAGCCAACAGTAACAGTTTCCGCATTGTGGGTGAAAGTAGCAATCAACTTTTCAGCAGAAAGCTCTTCTGGAATTGTGAGATTTATCTCATTGTCACTAATAGTAGCTGTAATATCCTCTTCAAGGAAAGGTTCATTTTTACTTTTCTCTAACATGAAGGTTAGAATCTCATTGTTTGCACTCAACTGAGGTTGAATGTCATCTGATGTATCACTACAAGATGTGTACATGAATAATGCTGCAAAGAGCAACAAAAGTGAATTGATTCTCATTGATTATAATTTTTAATTAGTTGCGTAAATTTCGCTTAAATTACAACAAATATTTGACATGGTGCTCTTAATTATCAATATATTTTATTTAGGATAAACAGAGTTTCTCTTATATATTTATATTACAGAGAGGTAGTAGATAGTAAAATAAAACGCAATTAGGGATCACATGCAAAACTATCTGTTTTGATTATTTCATTTATTAAACATCGATATAACAGGCCGCTTCTACGAAGCTAAAAATGATGATTTATAAAATATACTACAGACAGTTAGTCTTCTACGAAGCTAAAGCGTAAAGATCAGATAGACCATGAATGAAGTGGTTTTTTTATAAAACTTCAGAAGCAGTAATGAACAACTATTCAACCATACTGCTTCTTTAGTGCATCGCAGATGCAACACTGTTTGTAGTAAACATGCAAATACACGGCCCCAAGCATAGTTAGATGCGGTCTGTGTTAACTGGTCAAAAGAATATGGTATATTGATAAAAAGAGAATAATTAAACACATACTTTTACTGGTAGATCCCCATTTAGGATTCTCTGCTATTTAATCAATCTCTCCACGAGGTCATCACCCGTGGCTATACAACTTAAACCACTTCGGGGTTGGGGGGGGGAGGAGATTTGAAAATTAGAGTATGGACATAGGAATCATTAATTGGAGTTTGTGTAATGATAAATCAAAATGTGTAACATTACAAAGGCACTGGCCTTACCGAATGAAATACTTTTCTATTCCATGGGGATCAAAGACCAATGCCTGCGTGAGGCAGGGGATGCCCTGTTTCTACATTTACTACCTCACATTATACAACCAGCATGATACGAGGCTTATATAACTCGTAATTCTGCTGAAGGCTCCTTACTTCTAACTGTTTGTCTCTATTTTAATTCTTAAAAAACAACACATCACCCACTGCATCAATTATGATGGGTTTGGACTTATCAATGGTGCCTGCCAACAAATCTTTGGAAAGCTGGTTCAATACTTTGCGCTGAATAACTCGTTTGACGGGTCGGGCCCCAAACTCTGGATTGTAGCCTTCGTCTGCAATACTTTTTACCGCCTCTGGTGTATATTCCATATCTATACCATTGAGATGCAACATTTTGCTGAGTCCGTTCAATTGTAGTTCAACAATCTGTGCAATTTCATTTTCTGTGAGCGGAGTGAACATGATAATCTCGTCTATTCGGTTCAAGAACTCCGGTCTTATGGTCTTTTTCAGAAGACTCATCACTTCCAATCCAGTGCTTTCAATCACCTCTTCACGATTGTGCGATGTTATTTGTGCAAACTTATCACGAATCAAATTGGAGCCCAAATTGGAAGTCATGATAATGATGGTGTTCTTAAAATTGACCACCCTACCCTTGTTGTCAGTGAGGCGACCATCGTCTAATACTTGCAACAAGATATTGAATACGTCGGGATGTGCTTTCTCAATTTCATCGAACAACACTACTGAATAGGGTTTGCGACGAATGGCTTCCGATAATTGACCACCCTCATCATAGCCCACATACCCAGGAGGTGCTCCTATAAGACGTGTTGCACTAAACTTCTCTTGATACTCACTCATGTCTATACGGGTAAGCATGTTCTCATCGTCGAACAGATATTCAGCCAATGCTTTGGCCAACTCTGTTTTACCCACACCTGTTGTTCCCAAAAAGATGAAGGATCCAATTGGCTTCTTTGGGTCTTGCAGTCCTGCCCTGCTACGACGCACAGCATCTGCTACAGCATGAATGGCTTCTTGTTGCCCTACCACACGTTTGTGCAACTCTTCTTCTAAGTGCAACAGCTTCTCACGTTCGCTTTGCATCATTTTACTCACAGGGATACCTGTCCAGCGAGCCACCACATCGGCAATATCTTCAGCATCTACCTCCTCTTTTATCATTGCACGAGCACCTTGTCGTTCGTGCAACTCTTCTTTCAATGATTCTATTTCTGTCTCTAATTGCTTTATTTTACCATAGCGTAACTCTGCCACCAATCCATAATTACCCTCACGCTCGGCTTTATCTGCTTGAAATTTAGCATCTTCTTTCTCTATTTTGTTTTGTTGGATCTTATTGATAATCTCTTTTTCTGATTGCCACTTGGCACGCAACACGTTCTCTTCTTCGCGCAGGTTTTCAAGCTGCTTAGTCAGTATATCTTCTTTAGGCTTGTCATCTTCGCGTTTGATGGCTTCACGTTCAATCTCCAATTGTTTGATACGGCGGCTTATCTCGTCCAACTCTTCTGGAACAGAATCCACCTCCATCCGCAACTTAGCAGATGCCTCATCCATCAAGTCAATTGCCTTATCGGGCAAAAAACGATCTGTAATATAACGACTGGATAATTGCACAGCTGCAATGAGTGCCTCATCTTTGATACGCACTTTGTGATGATTTTCGTATCTCTCCTTCAGTCCGCGCAGTATAGACACAGTGTCTGCCTCGCTCGGCTCATTTACCATCACTATTTGGAAGCGACGCTCTAAAGCTTTGTCTTTTTCGAAATATTTTTGATATTCATCTAATGTAGTTGCACCAATAGCACGCAATTCCCCACGAGCCAAAGCAGGTTTCAATATATTGGCAGCATCCATGGCTCCATCGCCTTTACCAGCACCCACAAGGGTGTGAATTTCGTCAATAAAGAGAATAATCTCACCTTCCGATTTTACTACTTCGTTGACAACTGATTTCAAACGCTCTTCGAACTCTCCTTTGTATTTAGCACCCGCAACCAATGCACCCATATCAAGCGAAAATATCTTTTTACTCTTTAGGTTCTCAGGCACATCACCGCGAATAATGCGATGTGCCAATCCTTCTGCAATAGCGGTTTTACCCGTTCCAGGTTCACCAATTAAAATAGGATTGTTCTTTGTTCTTCTACTCAGTATTTGCAATACACGCCTTATCTCTTCATCACGCCCAATTACGGGGTCGAGTTTTCCTTCGCGTGCCTTGTCTGTTAAGTTCTCTGCATATTTGCTCAACGATTGATAGGTATCTTCGGCCGACTGGCTGGTTACTTTTTTACCCTTGCGCAATTCATCAATGGCCATTTGCAAGTGTTTCTGAGTAATGCCTGCATCTTTTAGCATTTGCGAAGCAGTGCTCTTCTCACTCAATAGAGCAAGGAGCAAAT
>CAYTJC010000004.1:0-21806 GCA_964437875.1 uncultured Dysgonomonadaceae bacterium | reverse complement strand
AAACTGCCTCGATACCAGAAGTTGTTTGTGCCATCAAACTAGTTGTCCCTGTAGGTGCAATAGTAAGACATGCAATATTACGCCTGCCATACTTAACCATATCTTCATATAATTTCGCATCTGCATCCTTCAATCTATTTATAAAAGGATTTGACTCCTCTCTTCCTTTATCATAAATATCAAATGCTCCACGCTCTTTTGCCATCTCCACTGATGAGGCATAAGCATTAATTGCTAAGTGTTTGTGTACCTCTTCGGAAAAATCAGTAGCTTTTTCCGTACCATATGTCAAGCCCATAGCAGCTAGCATATCCCCCTCAGCAGTAGTTCCCAACCCTGTTCTTCGTCCCTGAAGAGTTTTCTTCTTTATTTTTTCCCACAAATAACGCTCAGAACTTTTTACCTCTTCAGATTCAGGATCATTATTAATTTTATCAAGAATTTTTTCAATTTTTTCAGCTTCTAAATCAATTATGTCATCCATCACCCTTTGCGCCATTTTGATATGTTTTGCAAACAATTCAAAATCAAAGTAAGCATCTTTAGTAAATGGATTTATAACATATGAATAAAGATTTACAGCCAACAAACGACAGCTATCATAAGTACACAAAGGTATCTCTCCACAAGGGTTAGTTGACACTGTTTCAAAACCTAAATCAGCGTAACAATCTGCAACAGACTCATTAATTATAGTATCCCAAAATAAAACTCCAGGTTCAGCAGATTTCCATGCATTGTGAACAATCTTCGACCAAAGTTCTTTTGCTTTTATCTCTTTCGAAGAAGTAGGATTCTCACTTTTTATAGGATATTGTTGGGTGTACATTCCATCTTTGGCAACCGCCTTCATGAAATCATCATCAATTTTCACCGATACATTTGCTCCAGTTACTTTGCCTTGCTCCATTTTAGCATCAATGAAATCTTCAGAGTCGGGATGCTTTACAGATACAGTGAGCATAAGAGCTCCACGACGACCATCTTGTGCCACCTCACGTGTTGAGTTTGAATAACGCTCCATAAATGGAACTAAACCAGTTGAGGTAAGTGCTGAGTTTTTCACAGCAGAACCCTTGGGTCTAATGTGTGATAGATCGTGCCCTACTCCACCACGTCTTTTCATCAACTGCACCTGTTCTTCATCAATGCGGATTATAGCACCATAAGAGTCTGCAGCGCCTTCCATACCAATTACAAAACAGTTGGAAAGTGATGCAACCTGATAATCGTTACCAATACCTGTCATGGGGCTACCCTGTGGAATGAGATAGTCGAACTTATTGAATAAATAAAATAAATCTTCTTCACTTATAGGATTTGGATATTTACTCTCTATTCTTGCTATCTCTTTAGCCAATCGCCAGTGCATATCACGAGGCGACTCTTCGTAAATATTTCCATCACTGTCTTTAAGAGCATACTTGCTCACCCAAACTTTGGCAGCTAGCTCATCCCACTTAAAATAGGAGTGCGAAGCTTTATAAGCTTCATTGAATGTGTAGATTCTTTTTTTCATCGATCCAATATATTATATAGTGTATAATTGTTAAATATGACTACTATCATATATAACTGATTGTTTAATTTGAAATGAAGTACAATGATAAAGAAAACATTTGAGATTACCCACTAAAGATGTTTCAAAATGATGTTTTTGTTGAAAAGTTTTCATGTTGAAAACATAAAACGCTGATAAATAATAGATTATTCAACTTGATGAAAAAGTTTATCTGCGCATAAAAACAGTGTGTTGAATTTGCAACATCTATTAAAATCAGGATGGGTTATATGACCATTCTAAAATAGACTGAAGAATACTCATATTCTCACACAAAACATATAAAGAAAATTATATTAGAAAGGATATCCAATAGCAAAATGAAGTGCGAAGTTTTCTGAAAAATTGGGTTTAAATAATACAAACCGTTTCTCTCTAACGGCAGGATCATAAGCCTTCATACCAGCATCAAGTCTCAAGATCAAGAAGCTCAAATTTACTCTAAGGCCTACCCCATAAGATACAGCTATCTGCTTGTAAAACTCATCGAATTTAAAAAGTCCACCTGGTTGCCCTTGATAGTTTTTAATTGTCCAAATGTTTCCAGCATCAATATAAGTAGCTACTTCAAATAGATCCGTTAGTTTATGCCTATATTCAGTACTAATATCAAGCTTAATATCACCAGTTTGATTCACAAAGTCTGCTTGCAATGTATCATTTCTCTGATAACCACCTGGCCCCAGTGTTCGTGTGCTCCATCCTCTTACACTATTTGCACCTCCACTAAAATACCTTTTCTCAAAAGGAAGTACAACAGAATTTCCGTAAGGAACTGCAACACCTAGGCCAAAGTGAATAGCTAGACTATTTTTATCGTCAATAGGGAAAGTACTTGCAAAATCAAAATCTGTCTTTATGTATTCTGCATAATTTATGCCCAAAATCTCTTCATAACCCTTGGAGTTAGTTTTGCTACCACCAAGTGCGGTAACCAATCGTGGAATAAGCCCTGCCAAATCTATCCCCGCACGAATTCTAAAAGGGTTTTTCACAGTACTCGTAGCTCCTGCATTTGTAAATAGAAAACTATAAGCTGTACGCGCAATAAGTTGGTCGTCATAACTTTTTCGTAGTATTGGGTTACTTTCATCACCCAAATACTGATCGATAAAAAACTTTGACTTCCAAGGCATTCTTACATAGTTTATATCAAGAGGTTCAACCGTATTGGTCATTCTGTAATCCATACGTGACCATTGGAACTTTGAAGACAGGTTGAAAAACTGACGCAAATATTCAGGTCTTTTTTGGAAATTGATACCTATCGAAAACTCAGTTGAAGCAGAAGGTTGTTCTTTTAAGCTTTTTAATCCCCATGGCAATAGCAATTGAGGAATAGATAAAAATGTTTCAGCACCATATTCATAATAATTTTGGTCAATTAAATTCACAGAGTCAGACAATCCACCTGATGAAATAAATTCATATGCTCCATTTAGTCTTACACGTAAACGCTCAGCTCCTTTAAAGATGTTGCGGTGTTCGTAGGTAATGTTAGCTGCTACTCCCAAATCTCCTGCTGAATTAGTACCATCAACACCAAATTGCATCCAATGTAAATTTCCTGGAGCAATAGAAATACGTGAGTCTAAAAAATTAGAGTCGTTACGAACAGTTGATGATAAGTTGATACTTGTTTGACTAACGGCCCCCAATCCATTTAAAGAGGTATATGTACGATCGACTGATCTATCTGAATACATTCTGTTTTTGCGCAAAAAAGTATTATAATAAATTGCACGAGGACGAAGGAATTCATTTTTATACTGAATAATAGTTATGTTCTTAAATTGAACGGTGTCAAAATCACGATGTTTTGTGCTATCTTCTAAAGTAGCAATATCAATACCATTCAGGATAGTGGTGTTGCCCATATAATATTGCTTATGTTGTGTACTATCAGTCTGATTTAACAACTTAACAGTTAAGTCAACCTGATGAGTTCCTACAGTTGTGTCAGCCAAAAACTGAAAATTGTCTTTTGAAAAATCATAATATCCATTGTTTCTCAATTTTCGAGCCATTTCAACTCTCCCCTCCTCCAACACCTTTAAATCAAATACGTCGTCTTTATTTATAAAGTGAAGTTGCTTTTCATTTTTCAATATCTTTAAAACTGTTGTATCTTGAATAGTATCACTATAATTTAAAATACGATACGGCTCCTTACCATCAACAGCATATTCAACGTTTATTCTTTTATTGCCAAAATCTAAAAGTGTGTCAACAGTTGCATTTAGATAACCACGATTGTTTAGTTCTAGCTTAATTTGCTCTGCAGAAATAGATGTTAATCGCTCACTATAAAGAACTGGTTTTTCTCCCAACTTTCGAAGCTGTCGTCTTAGCCATGTTGAATCATTAGGTGCAATATTGTATAAATGCAACCTATACTTTCCTATTACTGGAAGAGAAGCATTGGGCTCTTGCCTTAAAAAAGGCTCTAGCTCAGAAGCTTTTACAGATTTAGTATCTGTATCAATTTTCACTTTATTCAATAAGTAACTTCCTTCAGGAACTCGCTTAGCTGCATCACATGCAATAAGCAGAGTAAATGAGAGTAAACAGATAATATATTTTCGCATTCGTTAAGACTCCAGTTTATTTTTAAGTTCTCAAGTTTTTAAACTATCCTCAGATTATAATCGTGTAATCGAATAACCTTCTACAAAACTAATGATTTTTTTTGTGAATAGATAGTCAAAAGCATTTTACGTAGAAAATAAAACATTAAAAGCCACAAAGACAGGATTCAAATAAATCCTAACTTTACAGCTTTGTAAGATAAAAAATCATCAATAGCTACTCTACATTGCATTTTTGTAAGTATCCTTACCAAATACTGTAAGAAATATTATCTTCAAATCCCAATATAAATTCCAATTTTTCAAGTACTCCATATCAAAATCAACTCTCTTCTCCATCTTCCACAGCTCATCAGTCAATCCTCTATAACCATTCACCTGTGCCCATCCAGTTACACCTGGTTTTACATAATGTCGCACCTTATAGTGATTAATTAAAGCTGAGTATTGATCAGTATGTTTAAGCATGTGTGGACGTGGCCCGACAACAGACATTTCCCCAAAAAGAACATTAAAAAACTGAGGCATCTCATCAATATTATATTTGCGCAAAAAAGCACCAACTGGACTAATACGACAATCGTTAACCTGAGCCTGTTTACTATCTGATTCATCATTAACTTGCATGGTGCGAAATTTTAAACAGTTGAATATTTTATTATCAATACCCGTACGTTGTTGTTTAAAAAACACAGGACCTTTTGAATCAAATTTGATGAAAAGAGCAATTATTGGAAATAGCCAACTAAATAAGAATAAAATAGCTAGTAAAGAAAAGAGAACATCAAAAACACGCTTAATAAATCGATTTGAAAAGTTATCCAAGGGAATCTCTTGTGGATTATATATCGCTAATGAGTTTACAAAATCAGGATCATTTACTCGTCTTTCATTCCAGTAGGTATTCATCATTACATATCTAGCTTTAAGACCAATTTTATTACAAATTCCCAAGAGCTTCCTTGCATTTTCCACTTCGAAATACTTAGATGGAGTTACAAATAATTTCTGAATCTGATGTTTAGCTGCTAAAAATTCTATATCGTCTATTTTCCCTATTATAGTTTTGTCATTCTTATCATAGTCATCGGTATCAGCTATATACCCTATCAAATTAAATCCTAGGGTAGGATTTTTCTCTATCAAGTACCCAAACAACACATCAGTTTCTCTTAAACCTAGAATAGCAATATTACAGCCCCAATAAAAAGCACTAGAACAAAAACAAGCATTCTCAAAGAAATGTGTTTAATGCGACTTTTAAAGTTATCTGAAAAATAATAGTTCCTTTTTGAGTACAATGTATAAGCTATTATCTCTGCAATAGCAGCATGAAGTAGATACAAGTTTAGGTTTGACTCAATAATTGGATTATAATAACTTGTTATAAATATCGCCACAAATAATAATGATATATCTAACAAGAGAAATATAAACCTCAATCCTTTATTTTCTGGTTGCATAATTATGTTTTTTAAGTCTTGTTAAAATCAACTAAGTCTGCCATATAGCAAAATAAACACTCAATATTTTACTTCAGCAAACACTTTCTTACTCTAGCAATTACTATTAAATTAAGAATATATAGAATCAACTTTAGATTTATAGAAATTGAAAGTAAGTAAAAATTTCTCTTTCAATATTTTCGCAATAAATTTCGTATTCCCTATTAAGTATCTGCGCCACATCCTTTTCGGATTACTTATTAATCTGTAAAACCATTCCAACCCCCAATTTATCATCCACTTTGGCGCTCTTTTAGAGGTTTCTGCATAAAAATCGAAAACTGCACCAATACAACATACATGGCAAGTATTTAATTTATGAAAGTGTTGAAAAGCCCATTTTTCTTGCTTTGGTGCTGTCATACCAACAAATAAAATATCTGGAGCAATCAAGTTTATTTTCTCTACCATAATTCGATTATCTTCTTCACTAAAAATTGATTTAAAAGGAGGTGAATAATTGAAGACCTCAACATTTGGATAATCAATATTTGCTTTGTCTGAAATTTTCTGTAGTGTTTCATCCGTACTACCCAAGAAGAAACATCTACCCTTAGATTTATTTAGCCTATTCATTTGATAATGAAAAAGATCATCTCCCGCTATTTTTTTCAACTTTTGTCCAGTAAGCATTTTCATAGCCCACACCACACCTATACCATCTGGTAATAAGACATTGCTATTTATAAGTGCAGTCTTGAATTCTTCATCTTTATGAACCGTATTAAAAGAATGAGCATTAAGGGTAGTAATAAGCATTTTTGAGTGCTCAATATTTTCTAATGTGTCATTAAATAACGTATAGGTGTGAAGCATAATATATATTATCTATATTTTCAATAAAAAACACACCGAATCAATAAATCATATAATATAAATATTTATTTTTCATGACCTTTAGTTGACTATTTGGTTTCAGATAAACCCTTAAAAGTTTAAAAAAACCTTATTTAAGCTCATCTATTTTTGAAACTCATTATTAATTTGTACTTTTAACGAAAATTTAAAGATAAAAACAGAAAAAATACAATTTCAATAACTTAAGTATGAAAACCAGAAGACAGTTTTTAAAAACGGTAGGAGGATTGGGATTACTCACAATTCTTCCACGTAATGTGTTAGGAAGAGGATTTATTGCTCCAAGCGATCAGCTTACCAAAGGTATAATCGGAGTTGGTGGTATGGGACGCTCACACATCTCCTACGACAATACACGAGTAGTTGCAATGTGTGATGTGGATAAGAATCATCTATCGCAAGCTGCATCAATGGTGAATGATAAAATAAATCTTTACCACGATTTCAGAGACCTTATTCTCGACAAAGATGTAGATATTGTTCACATTGCCACCCCACCCCATTGGCATGGCATTATGTCTGTTGAGGCTGCAAAAGCAGGTAAAGATATTTTCTGCGAAAAGCCTATGACACGTACTATTGGAGAAAGTAAACGAGTAGTAGAAGCAATTCGTCAGCATGGCAATATCTTCCGTCTAAATACATGGTTCCGCTTCAAAGATCAGTTCTATGGATTGGGCACACCCGTAAAACCATTGAAAAAATTAGTTGATAGTGGTATGCTAGGTTGGCCATTGAAAGTAACCATTAGTAAACATACCGGATTTGACTGGAAATTCTATTGGGTTGGAAAAAACCATTTAGAGCCACAACCAGTTCCCGAGGAGTTGGACTACGATATGTGGTTGGGTCCTGCCCCTTACAAACCTTACAATGCTCATCGCGTGCATAGCACATTCCGCGGATATTGGGATTATGATGGTGGTGGATTAGGAGATATGGGACAACACTATATAGACCCTGTACAATATATCTTAGGCAAAGATAACACTAGCCCTATAAAGGTTGAAGTGGATGCTCCTCAACAACATCCTGATGCAGTGGGTACTTGGAGAAGCATCACGTACACATTCGACGATGGTTGCCAGATTGTTTTGTGGGGTGGAGATTACGGAACGCCAGATACTCCTTATATTGCAGGTCCAAAAGGAAATGTATATAAAAACTTTGTTTGTGATATTCCCAACTGGGAGAAGAAGTTGGCCGACTATCCAGAGCCTCCTGCACAAAACACCAACTTTATTGAAAGCATTCATACACGACAAAAATATGCACTGAACGAGCTGAACGGTCACAGATCGTGCACTATTGTGAACATGGGTGCCATTGCACTTAGACTCAACAGAACTTTAGAGTATGACCCGGTTAAAGAAATATTTATCAATGACACCGAAGCAAACCGACTGCTTGATCAACCCATGCGTTCACCTTGGAGCATATAATCAAAAAACTACAACAATATAAAAATGAAAAAAACGAATAACTATATAGCCTTAGTATTGGTCTGCTTATTTGCTTTTAGCGGACTATCGGCTCAATCATCAAAAAACAGGACTGCAACTACAATTGTTGCAGATGTACTTGCTCAACTTCCTGCAGAAAAGCCAAAGCAGTATAATGAATTAATGACTGATTTGGTTGGAACAGGTCAAGAAGGACTGTTGAACCTTATTAACAGCATGAACGAACCAGGGCCGAAGAGCAACGAGAAAGTAGAATTTGCACTAAGCGGATGGACCAACTATGTAGCAAAGGATGAAGCAAAACGTATAGAAGCTGCTAATACTTATGCGAAGTCACTAGAAACAGGACTCCACAATGAAATAAAAGCTTTTATCATTCGCCAATTAGAACTGATTGGTGGAGAAGAAAACATTGAGGTTTTAGCGTCTTTCTTGTTAGACGAAAGGCTAGTTGGACCTGCCTCTCAAGCATTGGCTACAATGAATTCTGCTGTAGCAAACGACGCTTTGTTTAGTGCACTAAAAAACGCTGAAACAGAAAGCCTGACAACTCAGCTGGTAAATGCTATTTTGCAAACCAACTCTGAAAATGTAGAAGAGCATCTATTAAATCTTTTAAAAGATGCTGAAACACCTATTCAAAAGAAGATAATTCAAAAAGCACTGAGTGAATTAGGAGCAACGGCATCACTTTCACCATTAAAGAAAAAAGCTGCAAGCCTGAAATTTTCTTATGGTAAAGAAAGTACAACAGCATCCTATTTTGAACTGTTGCGTAATCTAAAAAGCACTAACACCAAAGCAGCACAGAAAGAAGCACACGCAATGCTAAAGATAGGGGCAAAACAAAACCAGCCCGATTTGCAAATTGCTGCAATGGAGCTTTTGATGAGCATACCCACCGAAAACAAAACAAAACTACTCGAATATGCTCTTAAGGATGGAAATCCATCTTTAGTAGCAAGTACATTACGTATGCTTCCAGATAATTTGGATGAAAAAGGATACAAAAGTTTACTCAAAAGACTTCGCAAATCTTCTCCCGCAACTCAAACCCCTATAATTTATTGGTTAGGAAATCAGAAGATGAAGAAAGCTGTGCCAGAAATTTCCAAATATGCACATTCGAAAAATCCTTTTTTGAAAGCTGCAGCTATTCGTTCGTTAGCCAAAATTGGCAATGAAGAAGCTCTACTACAACTAGCAGGATTACTAAAAAGCGACGACAAAGAAATAGTTACCCTTGCAAAAGAAGCACTCACAACTTACAAAGGCGATATGTCTTATGTGCTTGCATCTGTATTTAATGATAGCAGTGACCAAGGTAAGATTGCAATCTTACAGCTCATTGCAACTCGCAGAATGGAAAGCCAATACAACTTAGTTTATAACGAGCTATTCACCAACAAGCAAACTGTGAAAGCAGAGGCAGCTAAAACCTTGCAATATGTTGTAACAGAAGACAACTTAAATGATTTATTTGTTTTGCTCGAAAAACCCGAAACAGACTTTGTTCCAGCATTGCAAAGATCTATCAACGCATCGCTATCTAACCTTTCGGCAGATGAGCAAATGATTATAATAGCTAAGCAAACAAGCAATCCAGAGGCTAAGAACCATCTGTATTACCCAGCAATGGCATACACTGGTACTCAAGAAGCGATGGATCAACTAAAGAACGACTATCAAAATGCAGAAGCTGAGCAAAAGCGTGCAGCATTTGAAGCCTTAGCTACATGGAAGTCGTTTGATGTAATTTATCCTCTACTTGATATTGCTCGCAACAGCAAAGACATTGCTGAAAAGAGTGAAGCCATTGATGCAATTATAAACATCACTTCAAAGTCTAGTCAAACGCAAGCTGTTAAATATCTTTTCTTGCGTGAAGCTCTTGAAATGTCGAACAGTGACAAACAAAAAGGCGACATTATTGATTTGCTTGGCAAAACAAATATGTACCAAGCACTGCTCATACTAGAACCGTATATGGATATTGTAGCTGTGCAAGAGAAAGCTGCACAAGCATCAATGAAGCTAGCTTTAGACAACCCTTCCTTTGCAGATGCAAAAGTTGCTTCCATTCTAAATAAAGTAAGCAAAACATTGGACAATCCCGATGCGGGTTACCAGCGTGAGGCAATTAAAAAGTTTCTCAATGAAAACTCTTCCGATGATGGTTTTGTTTCTATTTTCAATGGTAAAGATCTCACTGGTTGGAAAGGATTGGTAGGCAACCCCATCAGTCGTAGCAAAATGAATGCAAAAGAGTTGGCTGCAGCACAAGCGAAAGTTGATAAAGCAGCATTAGAAAACTGGATTGTTGAAGACGGGAGCATATTTTTCACTGGAAAAGGAGATAACCTTTGCACAGAGAAAAAGTATGGCGATTTTGAAATGCTAGTAGATTGGAAACTTTATCCAGGTAAAGAACCAGATGCAGGTATATACTTAAGAGGTACTCCACAAGTACAAATATGGGATATCAGTCGCACCAATGTGGGTGCTCAAGTAGGATCGGGTGGTTTGTATAACAATACTACAAACGAAAGAAACCCGCTTAAAGTTGCCGACCTAGAATTGGGAGTATGGAACACATTTCACATCAAAATGGTTGGAGACCGTGTAACAGTTCATTTAAATGGAGAGTTAGTTGTTGATAATGTAATTCTAGAAAACTACTGGGATAGAAGCCAACCAATCTTCCCCATAGAGCAAATAGAACTACAAGCACATGGTAGCGAAGTGGCCTATCGTGATATTTATGTGAAAGAATTGGAACGCCCTGAGCCTTTTACTTTATCTAAGGAAGAAGTAAAAGAAAAATACGAAGTGCTTTTTGACGGAACTAATATGCATAAATGGACAGGGAACACAAAAGACTACATAGTTGAAGACGGGAACATTGTAATCTATCCAAGCAATGGCTCTGGTGGAAACTTATACACAAAAAAGGAATATGATAATTTTATATTTCGCTTTGAGTTTCAATTAACAGAAGGGGCTAATAATGGCTTAGGCATTCGCACCCCAATGAAGGGCGATGCTGCTTATATGGGTATGGAACTACAAATACTTGATAATGAAGCACCAGTTTACAAGGACTTAGATGAATTTCAATATCACGGATCTGTATATGGTGTAATACCTGCTAAGAGAGGTCATCTAAAACCAATGGGTGAATGGAATTATCAAGAAGTTATAGCAGATGGCGACAACATAAAAGTAATTCTGAATGGAACAACCATTGTGGACGGTAACATTCGTGAAGCTTCTAAAAATGGAACAGCTACATTAGATGGTAAAGATCACCCAGGCTTGTTAAACAAAAGTGGACATATTGGCTTTTTAGGTCATGGGTCGGTTGTTAAGTTTAGAAATATCAGAGTGAAAGAGTTATAATAGAATAGACCAAAAATAGCTTGCAAAAGCTATTAGCATATTATAAAACAGAAAAGGAGCTAATGATTTATTTCATTTGCTCCTTTTCTATTTTATGGTCGATGTTCTTTGGGTGCAAAGTCTCAACCGATGTAACATTGTAACAGGTTAGAAGTAGGTTAGATGTTAACTCAAGCATTTAAAGTATAATACTTCTCTAACTAACGCTTGCCTATTTTGTCATTCAACTTTCAATTGTTATTTATTAATCCCTACCCTATTCAAGATAAATGCAAACTCAAAAGCAATATCTTTTATTCGGCTATATCGACCAGTAGCACCACCATGGCCCGACTCCATATTCATGTGCAATAACAAAATATTGTCGTCAGTTTTAAAAGAGCGCAATTTAGCAGTCCATTTTGCAGGTTCGTGAAACAGAACTTGTGAGTCGTTTATGCCACCCGTTATCAAAATATTGGGATAGTTTTGATCTTTCACATTGTCGTAGGGAGAGTATGACTTAATGTAGTTGTAAAACTCTTCTTCATTAGGATTGCCCCACTCCTCATATTCACCCGTAGTGAGAGGTAGGCTTTCGTCGAACATTGTTGTTATCACATCCACAAATGGAACTTGAGCTACAATTGTTTGATACAAATCTGGACGCATATTCACTACTGCTCCCATCAACAATCCCCCAGCACTGCCACCCATTGCAGCTAATTTATTTGCTGATGTATATTTGTCTTCAATCAGTTTTTCGCTACAAGCGATAAAATCGGTAAAGGTGTTTTTCTTTTTCAATAGTTTTCCATCTTCATACCACTGCTCGCCCATATCGCTCCCACCACGTATTTGAGCAATAGCAAACACAAAACCTCTATCAATCAAACTGTAATAGGCAGTACTGAAGTAAACATCTGAACTCATACCATAGCTTCCATATGAATAGATAAGAGCAGGATTACTGCCATCTTTCTTCAAATCCTTTTTGTAAACAATGGCCATTGGTACTTCTACTCCATCACTTGCAGTTGCCCATATTCTCTCTACTGTGTAATCATCAGGGTTAAAACCAGAAGGAACTTCTTGTTCTTTGAGTTTTGTAGTGGATTCTGCTTCAATATTATATTCATACAGTGTTGTGGGACGATTCAACGATGTATAAGAGTATCTAATTGTTGACGCATCATACTCTGGATTTCCCAATAACGAAGAACTATATACAGGTTCGGGGAAAGATATAGATTTAGATTCGTTTCCATCAATAGATTTCAATTCAATTTCGGTGAGCCCATTTTTGCGCAACTCTAATGAAACATAATCTTTTAAAATATCCAGTCTCTCAATGCGAACATTTGGATCGTGTGCAACAAATTCTTTCCATGTTGTTTTGTCGTCGTACCCATTGAATGGAACTTTATAAATCTTGCTGTTCAAGTTTGATTTGTCTTTATATTGTACAAAGAAACTGTCTTTATGTACATACACAGAATACTCTACATCTTGCACACGAGGCATAAAGAGTTTGAATTCTGAGTTAGGACTATCGGCAGATATGAATCGCTCTTCAGAAGTAGTTGAACTAGCACTGCCAATAAAGATATAATCTTTTCTTTTGCTGCTAGATACGTAAGTGGAAAACTTAGCATCATCTTCTTGATAAACTAGAACGCTCTCTTTTGCATCCAACATTTGACGACGTATTTGATACGAACGCAAAGTATTGTCTATTACACCAAAGAAAAGTGTTTTGCTATCATTGGCCCAAGCAACAGAGGTGCATCCGTCAATGCTAAAACCAACATCTTCGCCAGAAGCTAAGTCTTTAATATGCATTTTGAACTCTGCATACGAGCCCGTTTCATTAAAGAAATAGGCAGCTTTGCTATTATCTGGGCTGATAGAGTAACCTCTAAATAAAAAGGCTGGAATATCTGCAGCCATGGCATTCACATCAAATATAATTTCTTCGGGGGCATCCATCGATCCTTTCTTTCTGCAATGAGTAGGATATTGTTTGCCAGTTTCAGTACGTGAGTAATAGTAATATCCATCTCTCAAAGTTGGATAACTCTCGTCGTCTTCTTTCATTCTACCTAAAATCTCATCATAGATTGTTTCTTGTAAATCTTTTGTTGATTCCATTACGGTACTGGTGTATTCATTTTCAGCATTGAGATAGCCAATTACTTTTGAATCTGTTTTATCTTTCATCCAATAGTAATTATCGATGCGTTGGTGATCAAATTCAACAAACGTATCTGGCTTAACTTCTGCGACTGGTGGTGTCGGAAAATCTGATTGTTTCAAAATTTTATTCTCTTTTTGTGGGTTACAAGCTGTAGCTAATAATAATAGCAATACCGCTAAAAATGTTACGTGCTTCATCATACTTTTGGTTTTATAAGATTTTGGATGTAAAGATAGGCTTGATATAAACTATTAGAAACTATTTTGAGATGAAAGTTTCAACAAGAAGTGCTTTTTATATTTTTTATTCTTTCTTGCTAGTTTGCATCCCAATAAGTTCCCTCTTTTTCTATTTGAGCTTCATATTTTTCTAAATCAGTTAACAGCTCAGATACTTTTTCTGGATGTTTTTCTGAAACATCAATTCTTTCTCCTATATCTTCTTCAACTTGAAACAACAATGGTTTTTGTCTGGATGCTTTGAAGCCATAGTTATCTCCAGTTTGAGAACCAATACGAACATGCAGTTTCCATGGTCCTTTTCTAATTGCTGTAGGTTTATTGTCAGAATAAGAGTAGAGAAACTTAAAATCCTCTAGCTCATCTTTATGTTCATCGGGCATCAATATTGAACGTATGTCACGGCCATCAATGGTTCTATCGTTTGGTGTTTCAACACCAGCGATTGCAAAAATTGTAGGCACTAAATCTAATGTACTAATAGGTGTTTGCTCATTTCGGTTTGCTTTTATTTTTGCTGGCCAACTGATTATACCTGCCACTCGATGACCTCCTTCCCATGTTGAGCCTTTACCATCACGAAAAGGAGTGGCGTAACCCACCTGCAAGCGTGTATCGCCATATTTAGAATTGGTTCTGTCTCGAAACATTATCCAAGGACCATTGTCTGATGAGAATATAACAATGGTGTTGTCGCTCACCCCTGCATCTTCGAGTGCTTTACAAACATCACCAATTACAGCATCAAGCTCTTCCATTACGTCTCCCAAAACTCCATGCCGAGAAACTCCTTTAAAATTTTCGCTAACAAATAACCCTAAATGGGGCATATTGTATAGTATATATGCAAAAAAGGGGTCGTCACTATTTCGCTTAATAAAATCGATTGCAGCTTTTGTACATACCCCAGTTAAAGATTCGGAGGCCTCTTGATCTGAAGGTAGATCTTTGGCTATTAATTCATATCCAGGTATTGGACTGTTGCATACTGGGTTACTTTTTAAAAGCATTGCACTGTTATAATCATGTGAAACATTAGTCCCTACCCATTCATCAAAACCATGAGCAAGAGGCAATGTATTTTGAGAAAACTGATTACCCTCATTGGGAGAGCCAAGATGCCACTTGCCAAATATACCATTTTTATAGCCAACTGACTTAAGTCCTTCTGCAAGAGTGAACACTTTTTCATGAATATGACGCTGTGAATTTGGACCAATTACCCAAGACCCCAATCCAGAACGCCCAGGATATCTGCCTGTTAGCAAACCGTAGCGTGATGCAGTACTTGCAGCTGTAGCCACGTAGAATTGTGTGAAATTAATACCACTCTGCTTTAGCTTGGTAATATTGGGTGTTTTTATTGCAGGATTTCCATTATGTTCATAATCTCCATATCCGCTATCATCGAGATAAAACAAAACAACATTGGGTTTGGAAAGATTTGCTTTTTCTGTAGCACAGGATACAATACCTAGAGCTAAAGCTAAAATGTCAACTCCCATAAATGCTAAACTGGAGAACATCATTACTTATAATTTAATTTCCGTAAGCTCTATTACTCTGCTTACGATAGATTTTTATTTACACGTTTTTTTTAACTAGTTGTTTCCACGGGAAGCAAGAGAGCAGCAACAACTTGACGCCTAATTTAATAATTTCCAACACAATTAGCAACAATTTACAGAAGCAAGAGTGAAAATTAGAGTATTATTTTGTCAAGTCATACATCCTATCGTAATAAATGCGAGCTGAAAAATGGTTCTAAGATTGTATGCTTTTGTTTTTTACTGATAAGCTGAAAGATCATATAGAGCATTATGTGAGCTTTAAGATATAACGAATTATATTCAAAGGGAGAGGTAAGCAAAAGACAGATCATCTGAAGACTTTTCTATTAGATTAAAACATTTCTGTGACCGCAGATTGCGTTTTTTATAACAAAAATCTGCACGCACAGCTTGTAAAATACTTTAAATCAGATAATTTTAATTTTGGTTTGTAATCCTAGAGCTAAGGCACATTATTTGCATTTTGTATCTAAGCTTCCTATTTTCTCTCCATTTTTAGAGTAAAAAAGGAGTGAGTGAATTTTTTTTAAGCATTTCACCCTGCAAAATGTTGGAAACAGTTGAAACTTGCATCCACGGTCTACAAAATGTTTGAAAACACATAACTTTCGTTTTGTTGCCTATTTATTTGGCATTTACATCATAAAAACCCAATTACTGTCGAAATATTTTTTTCTCATCACTCAATTTTTGAAATCTAAAGTTGTTTTTTCTCTTTTCATGTTCTTTACCATCAAGTAAAAGCTTAAAATGAACTTTTTCAATGATTCAAAGCATTTATAGAACTGTATATTGCGTTGTCAACAGATAAATGTCTATTTGTAGGAACAAAATTTTATTTCTACCTGATATACAGCACATCTTGGAGTGAATTGTAAAAAATAAGTGCCTATTATTTTCAAATTATAAATGCACTTAGAATCTTAAGTAGCGCAGTAGTATTTGTAGCGCAGTAGTATTTGTAGCGCAGTAGTATTTGCCAACGACATAATCAATAGAAAAAACTCTAATCAGTGTGAGAACTATATTTAATCACATAGTATTACTGTTGATCCATTGTAAACACAAAAAGGAAGAGTTAATTCTGCTCCTTTGTACATATTTATGCGTGTATATGATTGTGTAAAAATAAAAGTAATACTAACAAAGAGCAATACTAACAATCAATTTACTCTATTTACTCTGTTCCTCTTTAGCTTTATAAGCTATTGCATAAAATCTAATCTGTTTTATAACTGCAAGTAAACCATTGGAGCGAGTTGGAGAAAGATGTTCGGTGAGACCTATCTCTTTCAAAAAACGCAGGTCTGCTGCAATAATTTCATCTGGAGTACGTCCAGAGAACACCTTTAAAACCATGGCCAACAAACCTTTTACAATTACAGCATCACTTTCGGCACGAAAGTACAACTTGCTATCTTTGTAGTCAGTTTGGAGCCAAACACGGCTTTGACACCCATCTATTATATTGTTAGGCGTTTTATATTCATCATCTAACTTTCCGAGCAAATTACCCTGCTCAATTATTAGTGCATATTTGTCCATCCAATCGTCAAACATGGCAAATTCTTCTATTATCTCTTCTTGTACCTGATCTATAGTTTGCATAATCTATCTCTTTAATTTTTAATATAAACAACAAAACGTTTCTATTTCTCTGTATATATAACTTCTAACACTGTTTGTCCAACAGCTCTCAAGGCATCTCTATTAATTACATTTATATTGTCTTTATGTGTATGCCAGAAATTTCCAAAGCCATGAGGAGATTCCTCCGAAGTATGAATAATGTTAACACTGGGAGCACGGTGAAATTGATTAACTGCAACGTGATCATCTGTTATATATCCACCTTTTGAATTTATAAAGTAATTTCCATATCCTAAACGAGAAGCTAAAGTCCATATTTTCTCTGTTACATTTGATGCGTATTGAACTGAAAATCCTTCTTTATAGAATGTAGCATTTGCTGCACCCACCATATCTAGCAAAATACCAAAGCGAGCCTGATAGTTAATAACATGTGGGTTTTTTGCCCAATATTGAGAGCCCAAACAATACCAGTCTCCAGCAATTTGATTTTGTTCGTAACTTGGTTGTCCCCAATCTTCAGCATCAAAGAAAACAATGTCTATTCCTATATTTACAGGAAACATGTTTATTTGTCGTGCTACTTCAAGTAACACCCCAACTCCACTAGCACCATCGTTTGCTCCTAAAATCGGTTGAGTTTGTTTTGTTTTATCAGTTTCCTGATCTGCAAACGGGCGAGTATCCCAATGAGCAAAAAGAAGAACTCTTTTCTCTTTCTCAGGATTATACACACCAATAATATTGCGTGTATTCAGCTTGAGGCCAGCATAAGTTTTAAGTATTGTTTTTTGCTCTACAACCTGTGCACCATACGCTTCTAATTTTGAAACTAGATAGTCGCCACATGCAATATGAGCAACACTATTAGGAACACGCGGACCAAAACTCACCTGTTTCTCTACAAAAAAGTAAGCACTATCTGCATCAAATAGAGGAGAAACTTGGGTATATGACATTACAGGAGTATTTATAGAAGGCGCATTAATGATACTTTTATTTGATTGACAAGAGCTACAAGATGCTATAAGCAGTGTGAGTATAATAAACTGTGGTACAAATAACCTTTTAGTATATAAACTCATTCCAATATTATTTATTTTTCTGATAAGAAAACTCAGATATACCCATGCTTTTGTAGGTTTCTTTAAGAGCCTTCACATCATCAGATATAACAAGTAGCTTGTCACCAACACATAGCGCTGTTTGTCCGGTTGGAATAAAATAACGTTCGCCACGCTTTACCATCACCGCAAGTGTTTTATCAGGCAGTGCCATTTCCATCAAATTCTTACCATGCTTTATAGCATCTTCGGTAATGAGGATCTCTGTCATAGCCGATTTTATCTCTTCCGAAAACTCAACATCAAAATCTTCTAAACTACGATATAGGGTAGGTTTTGATGCAAGCTTAAGCCATTGCGCAACAAGATTTAAAAATGTACCTTGAAGAATCAAAGAAACAAGCGTTACAATGAAAACAATATTGAACATCCACCGTGCATGAGGTACCTCAGCGGCCAATGTAAGAATTGCGAAAATAATAGGAACAGCACCTCTAAGTCCAACCCATGAGACAAAAGCTTTGTCCCGTATTGTTATTTTTTTAAATGGAATTAAGCATAGATAGACACTTAGTGGTCGAGCAACAATGATTATGAAAAAAGAGATAAGTAAGCCTGGAACCAAAACATCACCCCCTAACAACTCATGAGGATTTACTAAAAGGCCAAGAGTTAAGAAAAGTAATATCTGGCTCATCCAAGCTAAACCATCCATAAAACGCATGGATGTACGCTTGTGTACAAATTTTGAATTTCCAATCACTAGACCAGCAATATAAATAGCTAAGTATCCATTTCCTTTAAGAAAATAAGTAAGAGAAAAAATGAACATGCCGAGTGTAAAAAGAAGAATAGGATAAAGTGCACTATTGTCAAGTCTGATTCTATTGATTAAAATGACAGACATTTTGCCCAGATAATACCCAGCCAAAGAGCCTACAACTAATTGAATAATAATAAGCAATGCAACTTGCCAAAAACTTACGCCACCTGAATTGATAATAGTAATAAGAGTAATGGTTAACATAAATGCCATAGGATCATTACTCCCACTTTCAAGCTCTAGAAGAGGTCGAAGATTATTTTTCAAGACAGTTCCTCGTGAACGTAAAATACCAAAAACCGAAGCGGAGTCAGTAGATGATGTTGTAGAAGCCAATAAAAGTGCAGTTGCAAGACCAACGGTTAATGAAGGAACTAACGAACTAGTGACCCACCAAACAAAAAGACCAGTAAAAAGAGCAGTAAGTACCACCCCACCCGTTGCTAAAATAATACCAGGTAAAATAATGGGTCTTATTTCCATAAACTTGGTGTCTAATCCACCCGAAAAAAGAATAATACTTAATGCTACAGTTCCAATTATCTGAGCAGTTTGAATATTCTGAAACTCTAAGCCAAAACCATCTTGACCAAAGAGCATTCCAACTCCAAGAAATAGTAATAATACTGGTATTCCAAATTTGTGCCCCGCTTTTCCTACCACCATACTAATAAAAAAGAGTACAGAGGCTAAAAGCAATATTAGTTCTAAAGACATAACTATATTTAGTAACGTTGTTTTAATAAAACAGTATCTTCACCTACTGTTAATGTTGCGTTTCCACCCAATATTATGGGTAGATTTATTCTTGTATGCCCTACAGGGAAGCCAAAACTCACTGGAAAGGTGAACTCTTTTACGGCAGACAATATAGACTCATACAAAGTAGCATACATTTTATTGTCTTCTTCATAATCAGTAAACTGACCAACAATCAACCCTTTTATTCTATTGAAAACACCCGATATCTTCAACTGATAGATCATCCGATCGATACGGTAAGGCTCTTCCCCAATATCTTCTAAAACTAAAATACCATTCCTTGGAATTTTAACAAACTCAGAGCCTAATAGACTTGTGTAAACTGACAAATTGCCTCCAAACAAAGTCCCTGTTACTTTACCCTCTCTATTTAATAAAGAGTTCCCAACAGGAATTGTATAATTAAGGTCTCTTCCTGAAATAGCAGCTTTTGTGTAAAGAACAGAAAGGTTGGTAGCCCCTTCTTCTGAAAAATGTTTTGCCATAGGCCCATGTATCGACATAATGCCATGACTTTGAAAAGCAGCGTGAAGAGCTGTAATGTCACTGAAACCAATCAACCACTTAGGGTTTTTCTTAATTGCAGTAAAGTCTAATCTATCTAGTATATGCACAGCACCATATCCACCTCGAGAACAAAATATCAATTTTACCTCAGGATCGTCCATTGCTGTTTGTAAATCTTGAAGCCTTTGCTCAACAAAACCACTAAAACGTCCTGTTTGTTTAAGAGCATTATCAGAAGTTTTCACCTCCAGCCCCCACTCATGGATAATATCAATTGTATTGTTCACATCAGATGCCAAAATATTGCCTGATGGTGAAATAATGACAACCTTATCGTTTAATTTTAAAAAGGGGGGACGTTTCATACATTTATATTTAATAAAGAAAATGAGATGTAACTTTAATTACACTCATTTTCTATTTTTAAATCTATCACATAAAGCTGTCTTGAAAATAAGACGCTATGTGTACAATCTTTTATGCATCAATGTTGGCATAAGTTGCATTCTCTTCTATAAATTCACGTCGAGGAGCAACTTCTTCTCCCATAAGCATGGAGAAAACCATGTCAGCATCTGCAGAGTTTTCTATTGTTACTTGACGAAGTGCCCTATGTTCGGGATTCATTGTAGTTGACCATAATTGTTCTGCATTCATCTCTCCAAGACCTTTATAGCGTTGGGTGTGAATTGCATTTTCATTTCCATCAGCATATTTAGCTATAAAAGCTAACCGCTGTGCATCGTCCCAGCAATACTCTTCTATTTTACCTCGTTTACATAAATACAATGGCGGAGTTGCTACATATACACATCCTTTATCAATAAGAGGGCGCATATGACGGAAAAAGAAAGTAAGTATAAGAGTTGCAATATGGCTACCATCAACGTCCGCATCAGTCATAATGATGACTTTGTGATAACGCAATTTATCCATATTCAGTTCTTTTGTATCTTCCTCTGTTCCGATGGTTACTCCTAAAGCAGTGTAAATATTTCTAATTTCCTCGTTTTCGAGAATTTTATGAGACATTGCCTTCTCAACATTTAAAATCTTTCCACGCAGTGGAAGTATTGCTTGAAACATTCGGTCACGGCCTTGTTTTGCAGTTCCACCAGCTGAGTCGCCTTCGACAATAAAAACTTCACATTGTTCTGGATCTTTATTAGAACAGTCAGCTAATTTACCTGGCAGTCCGCCTCCTGTTAAAGGAGATTTGCGTTGAATCATTTCACGTGCTTTGCGTGCAGCATGCCTAGCAGTTGCAGCAAGTATAACTTTTTCAACAATAATCTTTGCCTCTTTTGGATGCTCCTCTAAGTAATAACCTAGAGCTTCGCCAGTAGCCTGATCCACTGCTCCCATCACCTCAGAGTTACCCAATTTGGTTTTAGTTTGTCCTTCAAATTGGGGCTCTTGTACTTTCACAGAAAGAACTGCTGTGAGTCCTTCTCTAAAGTCGTCGCCACTCACCTCAATTTTCAAACGCTCCAACATCTTGGAATCGTCAGCATACTTCTTCAAGGTTCTTGACAAACCTCTTCTAAAACCTGTTAGGTGAGTCCCACCTTCTATTGTATTAATGTTATTTACATAAGTAAATACATTCTCGTTATACGATGTATTGTAAGTAAGAGCAATCTCTACAGGAATACCATTTTTTTCAGTAACAATATGAATTGCATCGTCAATAAGAGACT
>CAYTJC010000003.1:17799-22966 GCA_964437875.1 uncultured Dysgonomonadaceae bacterium | reverse complement strand
TAAAACTGTATTGCAAGTTGTCTATTTCTTCGAATCGCTACCTATGTCTATTTTAGAAGGAAATTATATTTCTGTTTTCCAGTTATTGTTGATTTTTGCAATATTACTGACGTTTTCTATATTTATTCTTCGTAAGCAAGCGATATTGCTCATCACTTTTCTAATGTCAGTGACACTTCTTTTAACAACCAATTATTTCTCATATTTCAATCAGCCTATTAATCAATTTGTTGTTTATAATAATTACAATGAGTCAGAGATGGGGTATAGAATAGATGGAGAGAAGATACCTTTTGCATTATCTTCCAATCAAGTAGTCTCTCATCCTTCGGCAAGTATCGTTCTACTTACAGAAAATTCTTATAAGCATAAGTTTAGTTCTTGTGTGCTTCCAGTAGATTTCCTTATTCTGGCTTCAGACAATACTTTCTCAATGACAGAACTGTTTACTTTTTATCAACCCCGAAAAGTGATTATCGATTCCTCCATAGCTAGATATGCTGCACAGGATATAAAAAAAGAATGTGAGAAGTTGAACGTTGCTTTTCATGATATTTCAAATTCGGGTGCTTTCTCTGTGAATTTTTAGTATTTTTGCAGCTTATCTAAAAACGATTCAAGCATTAAAGCGAATAAAAAATTACATGAATATATCCTTGACACTTACTCCTCTCATTGGAGAGAACCAATTGCTTCAAACCAAAAAACAAATTGAAAAAGCACAGAGAATTGTTATAGTCACTCATTTGTCTCCCGATGGAGATGCAATGGGCTCCTCTTTAGCATTATACCATTACTTACGTAGTATGGGTAAAGAGGCTAAAGTAGTTGTGCCTAATGCATTCCCTTATTTCCTGAAATGGATGGATGGGGCGGGCGAGGTAGTTATAAATACTTACATCCCTCAGGTTGCAGAAAGTATGATACGAAATGCAGATCTGATTTTTTGCTTAGATTTTAATACACTTAAACGAATTGGTGTATTAGGTGAACATGTTGAGCAATCAGCTGCAAAAAAAATACTTGTTGATCATCACCTCAATCCTGATGAGGATTTTGATGTCGTAATCTCTTATCCTAAAATATCGTCTGCTTGCGAGATTGTGTTTAGACTTATGGCTCAACTGGATAATGGTTTAGATAGGATAACTAAGGTTATTGCAGAATGCATCTATACTGGCATGATGACAGATACAGGAGGATTTACATTTAATTCTAATGACCCTGAGATATTCGAAATTATAAGTATGCTCTTAAAGAAAGGAATAGATCGAGATCTTATATACAGAAATGTCTTCAACAACCATAGCGACCAGCGTTTCAAATTGCTCGGCTATACATTGTCGCAACGCATGAAAATATATCCTGAACATAAAGCTTCGCTTATATACTTAACCAATGATGACCAAAAACTATTTACACTTACCAAAGGAGATACTGAGGGGTTTGTAAACTACCCGCTGAGTATTAAAGGGATTTTATTCTCTGTCTTTATTCGTGAAGATGGTGAACTAACCAAAATTTCACTTCGCTCACAAGGAACATTTCCCTGCAATGAGTTTGCGGCAGATTTTTTCAATGGTGGTGGACATCTTAATGCGTCGGGTGGAGAGTTTTATGGTGAAATTGAAGATGCTATTTCTTTGTTCGAAGAAGGATTGGAGAAATATTCAGAGCAATTGCAAAACTCAACTATTTAGCATTACAGTCACTATTTTAAGAATAGATAATAGATTAAGGACTTTAAAACACTGCTAAATTAAAGTGGAATGCTTAATTTTGCAATCGATTCAGTAGAAATATACTATAAAAAAGAAATGAAGAAAATTATTATAGCCTCTCTTATAAGTATTGTTGCAATTGTGACGTTCTCATCTTGCAATAACAGTAAAACTTATGCTCAATATTTGGATGAAGAGAAAAAAAAGATTGAGCGATTTATCGATAAAAACGACATCAAAGTATTAAGTGAATATCCTAAAGATAGTGTATTCCAAGAAAATGAATTCTTTTTTGACTCTTCCACTGGTATATACTATAACGTTATAGATTCTGGAAACGGAAGGAGAATAGAAGTAGGCGAAGAGTTTTATGTTCGCTACAAAGGGCTAAGTTATATTGAAAGTAATGATACAACAAAGTACTCAAACATAAAAAGCATGGACCCCGAGGAGCTTATTTATGGAAATTCAGCAACATACATTACAGCTGCTTGGATTATACCTCTAAGGAATGTGGGTGATCGGGCTAAAGTGAAAATGATTGTACCATTTAAAATGGGAACGGCTGGCGATCAATCAAGATACTCTACAGGATATTACGAAGAAATAGATTATAGATTCGAACTGATAGAGGAGAAGTAATCAGAATGTTTAGTAATGCTATTCTATTCTAATCTAAAATAATACTAAGCAAGTCCCTATAAACGGTATAATATAAACGGTTTGAATTACAGATTCAAATAATATCAATAACTCATTTAATATCAAAACCAAATGTCACTAATAAAATCAATTTCAGGTATTCGTGGTACAATAGGGGGCAGAGTGGGAGACGCTCTTACTCCAGTTGACACGGTTAAGTTTGTAGCAGCGTATGCTACTTATATTAAAAAAACCACTCAGGGTGTTTCTCCAAAGATTGTTCTTGGAAGAGATGCTCGTCTTTCTGGCGATATGGTACACAGATTAGTATGTGCTACCTTAATGGGTATGGGATTCGATGTTGTTGATATTGGTTTGGCTACTACTCCCACCACAGAAATAGCTGTTCCAAAAGAGAAAGCCAGTGGTGGTATTATACTCACTGCTAGTCATAATCCTAAACAGTGGAACGCTCTTAAGTTATTAGATTCAAATGGTGAGTTTTTAAATGCAGAAGCAGGGGCAGAAATATTAAGTATTGCAGAAGCTGAAGATTTCACTTTTGCAGAAGTTGATGACCTAGGTACTGTTACGGAAAAAGATTATTTAGACGCTCACATTCAAGATGTTCTAAACTTAAAGCTTGTGGATGTTGATGCCATAAAAAAAGCCAACTTTAAAGTGGCAATCGACTGTGTAAACTCAGTTGGAGGAATTGCTGTTCCACCACTTCTTAAAGCTTTAGGTGTGAAAGATGTACTTGAAATTCATTGCGAACCTCATGGAAACTTCTCTCACAATCCAGAACCCCTTCCCGAAAATTTAACTGATTTAGCGGCGGCAATTAAAGAAAAGAAAGCTGATGTTGGTTTTGCAGTTGATCCTGATGTGGACAGATTGGCTATTATTTCCGAAAATGGGGAACCTTTTGGAGAAGAATATACATTGGTAGCAATGGCAGACTATATTTTGTCAAATACGCTTGGTAATACTGTTTCTAACCTTAGTTCTACTCGTGCGTTGCGTGATGTAACTCAAAAACATGGTGCAACATACACAGCATCAGCAGTTGGCGAGGTAAATGTTGTGGCTAAGATGAAAGAGACCAATGCTGTAATTGGTGGCGAAGGTAATGGGGGAGTAATATATCCTGCCTCACACTACGGACGTGATGCACTGGTAGGGATAGCGCTTTTCTTAACCCATATGGCTAAATCAAACAAAACTGTAAGTGAGTTGAGAGCCACTTATCCATCTTACTACATGTCGAAACAGAAAATAGATTTAACACCCGAAATAGATATTGATGAACTTCTATTGGCTATTAAAGAAAAATACAAGGAGGAAGATATTATAGATATCGATGGTGTGAAAATTGAGTTTAAAGACAGATGGGTGCATATGCGTAAATCAAATACAGAGCCTATAATTCGCATATATACTGAGGCTCCATCAACAGAAGCCGCTGTTGCTTTAGGAAAGCAACTCATAAGCGAAATGAAAGATATCATAGGGTAATAGATTTCGTTTCCTATTCTTCCCTTAAAATTATACCGTAAAGCTTCACCCAATTTGTAATTGGAAGGTTTTACGGTTCATTTTTACTGACAAATGAAAGATAAATTAATATCACTAGAAGATGTTAGAAAGATCCATCCTGTTTTCAGGAAAAAGTATGGAGACACTCTTGCAAAAATGAGTCTCAAAATATCTGGATTAGACAAAGTAAATAGTGTGTACGATCATTCCAAGCATCACTCTGGCATAGATTTCTGCACCCATCTTCTCGATGGTTTAGAAATGAAAAGAACTGTGATTAACGGTGAGATTCTAGAGAAATACAAAGACCAGCCATTTATTACGGTTTCCAATCATGCTTATGGGCACGTGGATGGTATTGCATATATTGAGATGGTAGGTTCATATCAACCCAATTTCAAGATGATGGTAAATTTTCTTTTGGGAATGATAGACACTATGTCTGATCACTTTATCACGGTGAACCCTTACGATCCCGACGTGTTTAATAAAGTATCTAGCTTAAGTGGTATAAAAGAGTGTATAGCACATTTGCGACAAGGCAATCCCCTGGGTTTGTTCCCTGCAGGTGCAATATCTAATCTTATTAGAAGCAATGGTAAGTGGACAATAGAGGACAGAGATTGGCAACCTTCAGTTCTAAAACTAATCAAGTTTGCTAAAGTGCCAATTATACCCATTCATATTTCAGGAGGTAACTCTTCCTTTTTCTATTCGCTAGGGTTGATAGATTGGCGTTTGCGCAATATTCGTCTTGGACATGAGTTGTATAATAAAAAAGGCAAAGAAATTAAATTTACGGTTGGAGAACCTATCACATTGCAAGAGCAAAACAACTATTCTGATCTCGAATTATTTGGAGATTTTCTGAAAACTAAAACTTACGAGCTTAGTAAATCCAAATAAATTCTTTAACTTTGAGTAAACTTTTTTTATTGCCAAGCTATTACTATATCTAAATATATTCTATGTCTAAACAGGCTATACAACAAGTAAAACAACGATTCAGCATTATTGGGGTATCTCATGAGCTGGAGCGTGCTATAGATACTGCACTTCAAGTGGCTCCTACAGATTTGTCGGTGCTTATTACTGGTGAAAGTGGTGTAGGTAAGGAGAATTTTCCTCAAATTATTCATCAATACAGCCGAAGAAAACACGGACCTTATTTTGCAGTCAATTGTGGTTCAATCCCCGAAGGAACAATAGATTCAGAGCTTTTTGGTCACGAAAAAGGATCTTTTACTGGAGCTACTGCAAGCAGA
>CAYTJC010000003.1:0-17789 GCA_964437875.1 uncultured Dysgonomonadaceae bacterium | reverse complement strand
TACTCTATTTTTAGATGAAGTGGGCGAACTGCCACTATCAACACAGGCTCGCTTGCTGCGAGTGTTGGAAACTGGTGAATTCATTAAAGTTGGCTCTTCTAAAGTGGAGAGGAGCAATGTGCGATTGGTTGCTGCTACCAATATGAACATGATTCAAGCAGTAGAAAAGGGTAAGTTTCGCGAAGATTTGTACTATCGTTTAAACTCTGTACCCATTCGAATTCCCCCACTGCGAGATAGGAAAGAAGACGTACCCTTGCTTTTTCGCAAGTTTGCAGGCGATTGTGCCGAAAGGTATATGATGCCGCCCATCACCCTTACTGATGAGGCGAAAGAACTGTTGAAAGCATACAGATGGCCAGGTAATGTTCGTCAGCTAAAGAATATAACAGAGCAAATATCGGTAATTGAGCAAGAGAGAGTTATAACGCCTAAGATTATGGAGCACTATTTGCCCAAGCAAGAGGTCGGGATGGTTCCTGTGCTTTCATCTCGTGCTCATGAAGATGGTAAAACTTTTGCCAATGAACGTGAGATTCTTTATCAAGTGCTGTTTGATATGAAGAGAGATTTAAACGATCTAAAGCAAGTGGTAAGAGATATGCTTGATAAAGACTCTGATAGTAAAACAACTACTGAAACAGAAGCTTTTTTGCAAGAAGCAAAAAGAGATGATTCTTCAAACCGTATTCCTGTGAAGTATAGCAAAAAGTTTTTGAAAACTCGTTTTACTTCATCACAGGAAGATGAGAAAAACGATGTGCAAGATGCTGCAGAGTATATAGAAGAGGCTACCTCTTTACAAGAAGTAGAGCGCGATATGATTATTAAAGCTCTCGAACGTCATGGAGGCACTCGAAAAAATGCGGCAAAAGATCTGCAGATTTCTGAGCGCACTTTATATCGGAAATTAAAAGAATACAACTTAGAAGATTTATAAACCATTTATGAGAAAAATTCTATTTTTCGTATCCCTTGTATTACTCTTAAGCTCTTGTACTATGTCTTACAAGTTTAATGGTGCATCAATTGATTACGAGGTAACAAAAACAATTTTAATCTCTAATTTTCCTAATCAGGCTCCTCTTGTATATCCCCCCTTAGAGCAGCGCTTTAATGAGGAACTAAAAGACCTGTTTACGCGAAGTACACGTTTGCAGTTTGTGAAGCAAAATGCTGATTTAGAAATGGAGGGAGAGATTGTGGGCTACGAACTTACACCCCTTGCTGTGCAAGAAGACTCTTTTGCATCTGAGACTAAACTAACCCTTACAGTGCGCATGCGCTACAGAAACAATAAGGTGGAGGGCCAAGACAAGGAAGAGACCCTAAGAGCTTCTCGCAACTTTCCAGCAGACAAAATGCTGACAGATGTACAGGATCAATTGATAGGCGAATTGATTAAAGAGATTGTTGATCAAATGTTCAATTCTACTATGTCTAATTGGTAATTGTGGGAGAGAAAGAGAAGTAATAGTATCAAAAAAGAGAGATTTATTAAATTTTGGAAAAGGAACTATTTTACGCATATTTGAAAGAAGAAAAGCCCCTTGGAGATAACTCATTGCTTCAATTGCAAGAGGTAGTGGCTGAGTATCCGTACTTTCAGACAGCTAAGCTAATGTTGCTGAAGAATATGAAGGAAACAGATCACCCCAATTTTGCATCACAACTTAAGAGTGATGCAGTAGAATGTAGCGATAGGGAAAAGCTTTTTTACTATTTAAATGATGACAGATTTGCTCGGTTTTTTACTATAGATAATGATGAACCAATTTCTGTAAATGATAGAACAGACTTACTGCTTAATTCCTTCTTGGGATCTATAGAAAAAAATGACAACACCGAGGAGTTAATAAACTCCGAAACTGAAAATCAATGGGAGGGAGATTCAATCATTTCTACTGATTATTTAGCCTATTTAGAGAAAACGAATCCCGAAGAAAATCAACTAGATGCTACCGAAAAGACAAAACCAATGAAGCACCAGCAGTTGGTTGATAGTTTTTTAGAAAAATCATCCAATGATGAAGTTTTATTTTCAAACAAAGACAGAGAGAAAAAGGAGGGGCAAGATTCGATTCAAGGTGCTGATAATCTTTTAGATGATGACACTTTTTTGACAGAAACCCTAGCGCAAGTATATATAAAGCAAAAGAGATACGAACAAGCACTTACAATTATTAAAAGATTAAGTTTGAATTTCCCGAAAAAAAGTATTTACTTTGCAGACCAAATCCGTTTTCTAGAGTATTTGATTTACAACGACAAAAACAAAAAACAAAAATAATATGTATATCTTTATCACTATTTTAATTCTGATCGCAGCTGTTTGTATGATCCTTATAGTTTTGGTTCAAAACTCTAAAGGAGGTGGTTTAGCTGCTGGATTTTCTTCGTCCAATCAGATAATGGGAGTTAGAAAAACAACAGACTTTCTTGAAAAAGCAACTTGGGGTTTAGCTTTTACAATTATTGCACTAAGCATTTTTGCAGCTAAATTTACTGTTCAGCGTGGCACATTGCCTCAATCGCAAGTTGAAGTGCAACAACCAGCACCAATTAGTCCATCTACAGCACCCGATGTGACTCCAAATATGCCTATACCTACTCAGCCAGACGCAGAACTCCCAGCAGAGTAGAGTATCTAATTAGAAATTGCATATACTAAAAATATAGACAAAGGAATCGAAGACAACTTGGTTCCTTTGTTTTGTTATGCCCCATTCATTGAATAGTATTTCATCAACTATCCTTAATCCGTGTTATTCACTTTTTTGGCTTTACGTTTCACTTCTAACTCTAATTACTTATTTATTTCGCTCTGCATCCATACTACAATCTATGGCATTATTAGGTCTAAACTTATTGTAGGTCTAAGATTACGTTTTTCATAGTAAAAACTTGCATCCACTGGCTACAAAATGTTTAAAATAATAAAAACTCTGGTTTTGTAGCCCAATTTATTGGGCTTTCACGTCATGAAAATCCTATATTCAACGTTAAATTTACTTTTCATCAGTCGATTCTTTAATCCTTAGATTGTTTTTCCTCTTTTTATGCGTTTTCTCTTCTATATTAGCGTTAGAAAGAGTCGTTTTAGCGATTCAAAACATTTCTATAACTGTACATTATGTTTTCAACAGATGAACGTCAAATTGTAGGTCTAAGATTTGTTTTCCACCTCTTATTCGGCACTTCAACGAATGAATTGTAAAAAACAACGCTCTATCATTTTCAAATCGATACTCATCACACTTTAAAACAATGCGAGTATTATATAAAAAACCTCTAAAGACCAAGCAAAACAGGTTTTATAACGAAGACTTATGTGGTTAACTCTAAAGTTATTGCTATTTTTGTTTTAAAATGAATTTATAGCACAATGAAAAAAATATTTATAGCCCTCTTTTTTATTACTTCAACCCTTGCTTTTTCACAAGAGCCATTCAGATATGATACTATTCGAGTTTCTAAAGGCGACTCCCGCAATATTCATAACTTGCAGCAGCGTCAACGTTCTCCACAACAGAACCAGTTAAGTCAAAGACGTCAACGCCCAGTGGCTAAAAGCAAATTTGATGCACGAAATCTCAGATATGGATTGAATCTTGGATTGAATTTTAGTAACGATTACTCTTTGTTTAGATTGGCTCCACAACTAGGTTATCAATTCAGCAAATATTTTATGGCAGGTGCAGGTGTAAGCTATTACCACTCTAAAAATACTGGCTATATAGATAGAGAAAAGATAACACACTACAACAACTCTTTGGGAGCAAATCTTTTTGGTTATCTCTATCCTGCTAGCTTCTTAGCTATCTCTCTTCAGCCCGAAGTAAACCATATTTGGGCTAGCTCTAAAAACCCAAGAGGGACTTACAGTAAAAGAAATGTAACGGTTCCTTCGGTTGTTGTGGGAGCTGGACTTCGCATTGGATATGCCCACGCCATGATTTACTATGATTTGGTTCAAGATGTAGATTCACCTTATACGTCGGGAGTGTTTTATGGAATGTCGGTTTATTTCTAGGTAACCTTTGCAATAAGAGGGTGGTTTATTGTTTAAGACCATTCGTAATATTCAGACCAAAAGAAGAATCTCTTTTCAATAAAGAGGGGAGAGGGCATAGCAACTAGCCAATCTCCTTCTAGATACATCTAGGCTGTTCATATAATACTTTGTAATTAATAATTATTCGAATGTTTTGATTATTTTTGCCCACAGATAAAACCCGTATTATTCACGTTATTAGCTTTGCGTAGATGCAAGGCGTCGTACTTCGCGGATATAGGCCACTACTTCAAGGAGTTTGCAACGAAGCAGATGCGTAAAAATAAAAGCGAACACTACCCAAAAGTGGGTTTTTGTATTAAAGTGTAATAAGTCTGTAAACCTATGATTATTAGCTACTGATACATATATTAATAAAAGAATGATGAATAATGCGGGTAAAGTAATGGG
This sequence comes from uncultured Dysgonomonadaceae bacterium, assembly GCA_964437875.1. GTDB lineage: Bacteria > Bacteroidota > Bacteroidia > Bacteroidales > Dysgonomonadaceae > UBA2632. Next base: position 13,324 of record CAYTJC010000003.1, on the reverse strand, counting down.
GAAGATTTAGTGCATTGCATTTAAAAGTATTTTAGAATGCCTTCGCCCTAAATTGCTTTAGCATTTATACAGTCAGGTCTCAATATAATCCAATATATAAAAAGAATGAACAACTATAGAAGAAAAGCCCGACACAATTTAATCTTCAGCATTATATAAACTCACATAGACTCCTTTCACACTCCTTTTTATTATTTGCATGTTGTTTATAAAACAAATATCTCTCCAATAGGATGACTCAGAATGAAGACATATCACATATTTATGACCAATATGTGGACGATCTCTATACGTATGCCATTTATCTTGGCTTCGAAAGGGAGACAATTATGGATGCCATACATGATGTCTTCTATAAGTTTGCCTGTGGAAGAAATTCAATTAAATCTGTTACCAATATAAAATTCTATCTTTTCCAGTCGCTAAAAAACAGGCTGATTGATATTTATAAATCTGAAAAACGCTATCAAGAGATTGAGGGGATAGATGATGACCTTTCTTCGCATTTCAATATCAATGTTACAATAGAGGATGCTTTGATTAAAACCGAAGAGAAGCATCTAATAAAAAATAAAATAGAGAATATGCTAACCTCTCTCACTGACCGACAACGAGAGGTGATATACTTACGCTATATCCATGAATATGACTACCAACAAATTTCTGAAATGATGAATATCAGTGTGCATGGATGCCGCAAGCTTGTATCGAAAGCGATGATGAGTTTACGCGATAAATATGCTTTCACTGTAATGTTATTCCTTTTTATTTAATCTCAAACTGTTAAATTAAAAACATATCCACAAAACAAGGGGATAAAATATTTTTAGAAACGTCTATTATATAGCAGATGGTTCTAAACTATTGTTCATGAAAAATAAACTCGGTTAATGATGAAAGATAAAGACTATACAAAATGCGCTGACTTTCTTGCAGATGAAAAGTTTGTTCTATGGCAATTGATGCCGTGTGACGAGCTAGATGAGTATTGGCTGGAATTTGCCAAACAGCATCCTCATTTGAAAGATGAAATGGACTTTGCATCTACTTATTTGAAAACAAAAGGATTGAATAACCCTCAGTTTAGCAAATCTGATAAAGTTGCTCTTTTGAACAAAATAAATAGTTCAATTGCAAGCAATCGCAGAAGATCAAAAAGAAATACTTGGATGCTCTATTCTGTTGCTGCATCTGTTGCTATCGCAATAGTAATTGTTGGCTTCAACCTTTTTAAGCCCGATAGCTATTCTCGCTTTTTGAAAACCGACAAGGAGATGATCGTTGGGATTCTTGTAAACAATGAAGATATTCAGCTTATATCGGGTGATAATGCTACTACCTTTGAGAGCGACATTGAGATGGAGATTGATGAAAAGGGAAATGCTACAATAACTCAATCTAAAAGTGGAAATAAAAGTGACGTTGTAATAACGAGCCAGTCACTCAATAAATTAGTAGTACCATACGGAAAGCGAACTAAGATAAACTTATCAGACGGGAGTCAGGTATGGTTAAACTCAGGGTCTGTATTGGAATTTCCAGCACAGTTTGGAAAAGATGAACGCAATGTTTATTTAGCTTCGGGAGAGATGTATATAGAGGTAGCTACCGATAAAAAAAGAAAGTTCAATGTTCACACTTCCGAATTTAAGGTAATGGTGCATGGCACAAAGTTCAATTTGTCTGCCTATACCGATTCTCCGCAATCTGTGGTGCTAGTTGAGGGCAGTGTTGCCTTGCAGAGCACCGACAAACAAGAGGTAATGTTGTCGCCCAGCGAGCAAGCAGTCCTCTCAACAAACGGAAAGTTTCATAGACAATCGGTCGATGTAAATCAATTTGTGAGTTGGAAGAACGGCTTCCTTACTTTTGATAAAACACCCATGACCGAAGTTTTGCTTCATATTGGGAGATATTACAACCTTTCGTTTGATTTTGACCAAGATGTTAACTTGCAAAAACGAACTTGTACAGGGAAAATTCACCTTTCCAATAATTTAGACAATGTATTGACAGCAATAGGGCTGCTCACATCTACAAAGTATGAGAAAGAAAATAATCAGATATATATAATCAACAAACAAAACTAAATTGGTTTATGCCTATGAGAATGTAAATATTGAAATTGCAATAAATAAACCAAGTGATATCACTAGTGTCATTTGGAAAATATGAAGTTAATTACCTTGTTATTAATAATCAAAATCACACAAATTTATGAACAAACAATCTATTGAGGAACATAAAACACTCAATAATTTAAAACGGGTACAAAATATTATGAGAATAATGCTATTCTTTTTTATTTTCTGCATATCTGCTTCGCAGGCTACAAATGGCTTCTCGCAAGAGACCAAGGTTTCGCTTAATATGAAAGCGACATCAATAGGGCTTGTATGTACAGAGATAGAGAGACAAAGTGATTACATTTTTGTCTTTTCGGATAATTGTGAGCGTGTATTGGACAAGCAAGTAGATATTGATGCCGATTCTAAAAACATAGATGAAGTATTAGATGCTGTATTTGCAAAAACCGGGCTCACATACAAAGTGCTGGATAAACAGATTATTGTTTATGAGTCCGAACGTGCTGTAGCATCTAAAAATTCAAATGATGCAACCGCGATTGAAGTGAGTCAGCAAAAAAAAGTGCGAATCACTGGAACAGTTGCAGATGCTCAAGGAGAACTACTCATTGGGGCAAATGTGATTGAAAAAGGTACAACCAATGGAACGGTAACGGATGTTGATGGTAAGTTTTCATTAGTTATTGATGCGGATGCATTACTTCAAGTTTCTTATATTGGCTACCTAGTACAAGATGTTAAAACTAAAGACAAAGTGAGTTTTAGCATCGTTTTGCTTGAAGACACCCAAGTATTGGAAGAGTTTGTGATTACTGGTGTTGTGAATAAGCGAAAGGAAAGTTTTACTGGTTCATCAGCTACTTATACTGCTGAAGATTTGAGATCCGTTGGAACACAAAACGCAATTGCTAGTTTGAGAACTCTAGATCCAACTTTCAATGTATTGGAGAGCACAGAGTTTGGCTCAGACCCAAACAGAATGCCAGACATAGAGATTCGTGGTAAATCTAGTTTAATTAGTACACGCGACGAGTTGAGCGAAAACCCAAATCAGCCACTATTCATCTTAGATGGTTTTGAGTCTTCACTAGAGGCAATTTACAATATTGATATGAATAGGATTGCCTCTATGACAATACTAAAGGATGCTGCTTCTACAGCTATATATGGTTCTAAAGCATCAAATGGTGTTGTGGTTGTTGAGACCATTAAACCAAAAGCAGGAAAGTTAAATCTTTCTTATAATGGTTCTGCAAACGTTTCTTGGGCCGATCTTACGAGTTACAATCTAATGAACTCAAGAGAGAAACTAGAGTTTGAGAAAATGGCTGGAAGATATGCAGGCAATTCTACAGAAAACGAGGTGTTGCTTGATCAATTGTATAACAATAAATTAGCGGATGTAATACGTGGTGTTGACACTTATTGGTTGGCAGAGCCTATTCAAACAGGTGTTAATCACCGCCACTCAGTATATGCAAACGGGGGCGAAGGTGCTTTTCAGTTTGGTATAGGAGTTTCTTATAATGGAATAACAGGTGTGATGAAAGAGTCGGACCGAAGTAACATTAGCGAACATATTGATTTGACTTATCGTTTGGATAAGTTCCAGTTTAGCAATAAGTTTTCTATGGATAACACCAAAAGTTCAAATCCAATAGTTGGTTACTCTGGTTACGCCAATGCAAATCCATATTACACTAAGTTTAATGACGATGGTGAAGTAGATAAGTGGTTAGAATATAATGATTTCATCAAAGCTTCAAATCCTTTGTATAATGCTGCTCAAAACAGTTACAACACCTCAGGTTCGTTTAATGTCTCAAATAAATTTATGGCAGAATACTCACCCATTAATGAGATTAAAGCCAGAGCTCGTTTTGGAATCACGCATATAAATAGTAATTCTGAGGCATTTACATCTCCACTTGATAGCAGGTTTTCTAACGAGGCATATACCAAAAGAGGCTCTTATGGATATGGAGAAACACAGAGTAACAAATACGAAGGCGAGTTTACTTTAACCTACGGAAAGCTCTTTAATGAGGTGCATCTTTTAAATATTGCAACTGGTGGATATTTATCACAACAAGATAGTAAGTATCACGGTTACTCTGCTGTTGGTTTTCCAGTGGGAGACTACACTTTGCCATCTTTTGCCAATGGATATCCTGAGGGCGGAAATCCTTCTTATAATGAAAACTCATCTAGATCGGTGAGTGGGTATGCAATAGGTAACTACGCTTTTGACAATCGATATTTGTTAGACTTCAGTTATCGTATCAATGGGTCATCTATATTTGGAGTTCAAAAGAAATACATTGGAACATGGGCTTTAGGAACTGCATGGAATATTCACAGAGAAGCTTTTGTGAAGGATAATATTGATGGTATTTCAATGTTTAAGATTCGTGCATCAATGGGTAATCCTGGTAATCAGAATTTCTCATCGTCTGCAACACTTACTACGTTCCAATATAATTTCAATATGCTCAACTATTTTGGAATGACCACCTCATTAGCTCAATTGGGTAATCCCGATTTAGAGTGGCAAACAACTCTTGACCGTAATATTGGTTTTGATATTACAGTGTTGGATGATCGTTTGTCAATTGTAGGTGATTATTACAATAAGTCAACAGACCCTTTGTTAATAGGTATTGCTACGCCTTCTTCAACTGGAGCAACAGGAAATATTATTTATAAAAACTTCGGGAATCAAAAATCTAAAGGTTTCACGCTTCAATCAACTTATTATATAATAAGAGACACAAAAGAAAGATTTTGGTGGTCTGTAAGAGGTAGCGTGCGCAACGGAAGCAACACCCTACAAGGTATAGGAAATCGATTAGATATATTCAATACCGAAGGAAAGGTTAATAAATCTACTAAGCGCTATTTTGATGGTGCAGATCCCGATGATATTTGGGCTGTTCGTTCTGCAGGAATTGACCCTGCTAGTGGAAAAGAGATTTTCATTAAAAAAGATGGAGAGCTCTCTTATGATTTTTCTTACGATGATGAGGTAATAATTGGAAGTAGCAGACCAAAAGCCGAGGGAATATTAGGATCTAACCTTTCATGGAGAGGCTTTTCTGTAAACTTTGATTTCAGATATAGACTGGGTGGATATACTTTCAACTCTGCAGTGTTTAATAAGGTAGAGAATATCTCTGCTTCACAACTGCAAAATAATCAAGATAAGCGTGCTCTGTATGACAGATGGCAGAAACCGGGTGATAAGGCACAGTTCAAAAACATTGCGAACTCGCTATCTACCCCTATGTCTTCTCGATTTATACAAAAAGAAAACACGCTCTCTTTGGAGTCATTTAGAGTGGGTTATGAATTTCATCCTGAAACTGCACAAAAGTTTGGAGCTAGTTCATTAAGATTGAATGCTTATATGAACGATATTTTCAGACTATCTACTGTTAAAACAGAACGAGGCATCTCTTATCCTTTCTCAAGAAGTGTATCAGTTTCTCTATCACTAACTTTATAAAATATGAAATTAGCTATGATTTATAAAAAAAATATCAATACACTACTTCTTTTACTCTTTGCATCTGTTTTCTTAAGTGGATGTAGTGACTGGTTAGACTATCAGCCCAAAGATAAGCAAAGCGAAGTACAGCAGTTTGCAACCAAAGGTGGTTTTTATGCAACTGTAAATGGGGTTTACAACAGAATGGGAGGCACATCCCTTTATGGCAAGTATTTGTCGTACGAAATGATTGACTTGCTAGGGCAACGTTACACTGTAAATAATACTGATGAGGATTCTCATTCTACTTATCTAAGAGCACTCACAACATGGAATTATTCTAATGAAAATGTGACTTATACGCTTGAGTCAATTTGGCAAGAGGCATATTCCACCATCATGAATATAAATGTTATCATTGATAATATTGAAGGTGATGCTGAAAAGGAATCTTCTAGAGTTTTGCCAGAGAGGGAATATAAAATGCTAAAGGGAGAAATGCTTGCAGCTCGAGCTATGCTTCACTTTGATATGCTACGTTTATTTGGCCCTATTTATTCAAAGAATCCTGAAGCTAGAGGAATTCCGTATAACGAAGATACTAATACAGATGTGCTACCTTTTCTGACAGCCCAAACTGTTCTCAACGATTATATAATTCGTGATTTAACTGAAGCCTCTGAATTACTTTTGGAGTCGGACCCTGTATTAGAAAATGGCCCAATGCCTGTATATAATTCCGAAACTATGGATAACTCCATGAGGTATCGTCAGTTGAGATTAAATTACTATGCGTCTGTAACGTTGTTGGCACGAGCCTACCTGTGGGAAGGCAATTATATGAAAGCAGCAGAATATGCTCAAAAACTGATTGATGACCCAAAAGTTCAAACATTCTTCCCAAGTGTTGACCCTGGTACTCTTTTAGCAAACAGTGTTGACCCTGACAGAATGTTTTCTACAGAATGTCTATTTGGATATTTTAATAAAAACCGAAAGCTAATCTATAACAATACGTTTGGAGGAGAAAGTACAGGCAATAGACTGCTCATTCCTCGTCCTGGCTATATTAATGGTTTGCTTTTTAGTGGGGCAGATGCTTCTGACTATCGATACAAATCTCAGTGGACTATGGGAACAACATTAAAAGGAGAGTCCTCAATGAAGCTGATAAAATTTAATGAGATTATTGATAGAAGTAACAATGTTAACCCTTCAAATGAAAACACTGAAGAAGGAATGTTGGAGGTGCAAAAGTTCCATGGAACATTCTGTTCTTTGATAAAGTTGAGCGAGGTATATTATATTGCCGCTGAAGCTTATGGCAATTCAACCTCTGAGGTTTATAATCTTGACAAAGCATGGAGCACCCTGAATGTTGTCAGAAGAAATAGAGGTCTGTCAGATGCACAAGGGGATGAAAGGAGAATTGTTGATAATATTACCAAAGAATATATTCGAGAATATATTGGTGAAGGACAAATTTTCTTTTACTTTAAACGTCTTAACAAAGGATTTGACAATGATTATAACGGCGTAAAAGAGATAATGAAAGAGTTAGTTCCTGGAATGCCATTCTTTGGCTACGACTTCAAAGATAATGTGGATGATGCAACAAAAGAAAAGCGTTTTGTAGCACCACTGCCAAAAACAGAATTAGATAATCGATAAAATTTATAGAAAATGAAAAGGACTAATATTATATATTTATTTTTGCTACTATTTCTATCTGGTTGTAGTGAAGATGAAATTGAAACATTTGATTTAAATGAAAGCAAGGTTTTCTTTCAGGTACAATCATTTTCAGGTGCAAATGGGTCTGAGGGATATTCAACATCTACTTCTTATTCATTCGTAGGCAATAAACAATCCTTTACACAATATGTCTTTAATGGGACAGTAAAGGTAATGGGTGAGATCAAAGACTATGACAGACCATTTAAGGTCGTGATCGATAAGGATAAAACTACCATGACTGAAGGGCTAGGGTTTGAAATTAACACCGATACTTTAAAAATTAAAGCCGGTGAAAACTCTGCAAAAGTTGCTGTTCGTTTCTTTAGGACAAAAGATTTGTTGGAAAGAAGCGATACACTTACCCTAAAGCTTGAAGCCAATGAGTTTTTCGATGTTCTAAATGAATATAAATCAGATAATAACTGGGCTAATACTACAGCGGATAAGATTGATGGGTCGCGATATACTTTTGTTATGACTGAAATCTATACCCGACCAGATAGCTGGAGTGGTAGTGGCCCATTGTATGTGAACTCCTATTTTGGAGAGTGGAATCCAATTAAATATATTTTCATAAATGATTTTTTTGGCTTTAATTCAAATGATTGGATCTATATTAATTCAGCTACTTCAAAGCTTAGTTCTGGTAGAATGCTATTTTATGCCAGACAGCTTCAAAAGGAGTTGCAAAGAAGAGCAGATAGTGGTAAGCCTGTGTTGGATGAGGATGGAAGCAATATGCAACTACCCGCACCTTACAATGTTGATTATTCAAAGATTTAAAAAATATATATAGATGAAAGAGATGAAATATTTCAGAATACTGACCATGCTACTGGTTTTTACAATCTTTTTTGCATGCTCAGAAGACTTGGGGAACTACACTTACGATGACAAAGAGGTTCTCACAATTGAAATGCCTACCCAAATTTCAGCACTTGCTTTTGCAGAAGATGTTAATATTGCACCTAGTATAACTTCAAACTTAAGAGGCGAAATTGATGGTAATATGGATGATTTTGAGTTTTCTTGTGAGAGAAAAAACTCTGATGATAAATGGGTAAACATGGGCGAGATGAATAAAAAAGATATTCATATACCTGCAAATCTAGATGCTGCCACTTATACTTGTCGTTACTCTGTTATCAACAAGAGCACAGGCGTAAGATTTTCAAAACTGTTTTATGTTAGATTCTTAACCACTACCACCGAAGGTTGGATGGTGCTGTGTGACGAAGGACCAGAGCGAAGAGTGAGATTAGATATGTTGTCGCAATTGTCAGCAGACCGTATAATCCCTGCTTTTGATGTCTTGAAGTTTGATGACGATATGCCAAAACTTTACAAAAGTGTTTCTCTTGGATTTTATGCAAATAGAAGAGCAATTAGAAACAAGATAGTATTGATGTCGGAGAGTGGATCTTATTTACTACCCACTGAAGACGAATTGGGTTATGGCTCATTGGCTACATTAAATGACGCTTATGAGTTAAAGAGGTCTTTGTTTCTTGCCCCTACAGACGATCATATTTACACCTTTACGACTGTTGCACTTTTAGATTGGATTAATCATGATGTAGTTTTGTCTGTTTCAAAAGAGGGAAATGCTTATGCATGGAATCTCACAGGAGTTGGCGATGCTTTTGAGCTTCCAATCAATACTTCTGTGAGAGGGAAAGATCCAGAATATAGAGTGGAACAATATGTTGGAACAACTCTTTCTAGATACTCCGTTGGAATGCAGGACTATGGTGTTGCATTGTTGTACGATAAGGATAACAAGAGATTTATTGGATGGGACGGAGAAGGCGACAAAAATGGAGCCTCTGGACGCAAACAGACTACTTATCCTTTGAGCAGCTTAGCTGGAAGTAATGACTTGTTTAGCTATGATACCGGCATGGATTTAGTAACCATGTTGAATACATTGACAACTACTCACTGCATAATGCAAGATGGAGCTAAGCGTCATATTTATTCAATTAATGTAATGGATAATAACTTTACACAAGAAGGACGCTATGTAGATATCCAAGCACCCAATTTTGATGTAGCTACAAGTTACGCTGCAAGCTCTCAATATCCAGTAATATATTATGCATACAAAAATAAAGTGTATGCCTATAATTATGCAACTAACGAATATAAAGAGAGCATTACGTTGGCAGCTGGAGAAGAAGTTTCAATGCTGAAGTTCAATAGATTTGATGAACCTCAAGGGGTGAGTCTATTAGTACAAAACATGAACGAGGAAGATGCCACCGAGTTTAGAGGGCGTGAGAATGAATTGATAGTTGGTTCTTACAATACTGCACACCAAGGAGTAAACGGAGGTGTATTGCGTTTTTATCAAACCACCTCACCAGGTCTCAATTTGACATTGAAGCCAGGATGGGAGTATAAAGGGTATGCCAAAATTATTGATATTAAGTACAAAGAGGTAAGGCGATAGCCTCACGAGTAGTAGAGTATGCATTGTATATACATTGTATATTCTACTACTATTACTATTTCTATAGACTGTTTTAGTGAATACGTTGAGCTGTATATATAAACATTTCAACGTACTCTTTCTTTTTACTCAAGTTTCTCGTAATGAATTTGGGTTAGCTCAAAAAAGGTTTTTAACTTTGAATAAATAAGACTGACACCAGAATTAGTTTGTTCTGTTGTTTATAATTTAATAAATATAAGAAGTATATGATAAGTAAAAGAATTACAAGACTGCTGCTCATTGTTGTGCTGCTCTCTATCCATGGTTGTTCTAAATCTGTGGTTAAGGTTGATAGTAAAAATGTTAGAAGTTACTTTAAAGAGAGAATTTTAAATAGCAACCGAGAAGGTGTAATGGTTCCTTTTCAAGGAAACACCAAATTAGAAGCTAGTAATGTGCAAAGTGCAAAGGATAGAATCTGGAGTACGTGGAAAGAGGTGAACAATGAAATTGAGAAGCTTCCAACACTGGCCACAGTAGCGAATGTTGACGAACAGTTACATCAGTGGGAGCTTATAGATGAAGACCCAATGCCCTTCTACTTCTTCAAAAAAGGAGACGAGACAAGTGCTCAGAAAAAACCATTATTCATAAACCTGCATGGCTCAGGGCCAAAAACGCATGAGTTTAATGCAGCCTTGTCGCTATCGAAACGATATGATGACTCTCCGTCAGTCTATTTTGTTCCGCAAATACCTAGCGAAAGACGTTATCGTTGGTGGTTTCAACCCGTACAAAATGCATGGGAAAGATTATTCAGGCTTTCTATGATTCACGAAGAGGTAGATCCCAATAAAATTTATGTTTTCGGTATATCTGAAGGTGGTTATGGAAGTCAAAGATTGGGAGCATACTATGCAGACTATTTAGCGGGAGTTGGCCCAATTGCGGGTGGCGAACCTCTTAAAAACGCACCCCCTTTGAACTACAGAAACGTTGCTTTCTCTTTCCATACAGGCGAACATGATGCTGGTTTTGGAAGAAACAAGCTTACTGCACTTGCAGGCACCACTTTTGACAGTTTAGAAACACAATACCCAGGAGACTTTATACACAACATTGTTTTGCAAAAAGACAAAGGGCATGCTGTTGACTATACATTAACAACTCCATGGTTAGTGAAACATATAAGAAGGGTGTCTCCTAAGCATGTGAGCTGGGTGCACTTCCCAATGCATGGCAGATACAGAAAAGGTTTTTATAACGTCGCTATAGACAACCTTCCCGAAATTAAAGAAGAAGATGAATTTAATAGAATCTTTTTTGATATTAAATTCAACAAGCAAGACAACACTATTGAAATAGATGCCTCATTGATGAGCGATGAGATGACTCAGCTTAAAGATATAACTGAGGGCCAAATTTCTCTGTTCTTAGATGATAGTTATGTTGACTACTCCAAGAATGTGAAAGTAATATATAACGGAAAGATTGTTCATGATGCAAAGCTAAAATTGAAAGAGGAGAATTTAGTTGAAAGTTGCGGTCTGTTTGGAGATCCAAATAGATTGTACCCAGCTAAGTTGTCAATAACTTTGTAATATGAATTGAATGCTTTTTTATAAAGTGGGTAATGCTGAAGTATCAGTTTGCCCTTTCAAAAACGTTTAGGGGCCTACCTCTAAACGTTTTTGTGTTTAATGACCCCTAGTGTCATTGTTCCGTTCGTCATCACACAATGGGCGACAATGATTATAACTATACGGCAATTTCAACCCCCGCAGTAACTAAGCTTGTCGAAGTGACTGTATTGGAGAGTGTAATAAAAAAGAATAATCCTAAATTTATTTTACCGCCCAATTGTAACTTCCACCCACAAAGGTCTGTGATCTGATGCCAATGGCTCATTCACCACTTCTGCATTTTTGACAATGTGGTTAAGCTGTCCGTTACTTTTCATAAATATATAGTCTATTACTTCTGTTGGCCCATCGGATGGATAGGTAGCTTGCGTTGAGTCGCTCAGCAATACCCAATTGTTCACCAAATATCCAATTTCATCAGAGTTGGGATGTGCATTCAAGTCGCCTGCTAAGAACACAGGTTTCGATGTGTATTTCTCGGTCTGTTGCTGAATGAGTTTAACTGAAGCTTGACGGTCTTCTTTGTTGAGCGACAAATGTGTGCAGCACAACACATAATCTTCCATTTCCACAATAAGCAAACTGCGCATCTCCTCACGTCCGGGTAGAGCGATTGCTTCTGTTTTCAATGGCTTTTGCTTTGTCAGTATGCCATTGCCATATTTGCCACCACTAAATGCTATAGATGCATTGAAAGATGCATACATGTTAGTTCTTTTTGCCAACTCATCCAGCACCACCAGTCCATCGCTTCGCTGGGTGGCACTATCTAGTTCTTGAATGGCTACAGCATCTGCATTCATTTCGTTAATCACATTGGCTACTCTATCAAAATCAACCACATCGTCCATTCCCTTTGCATTGCGCACATTGTAGCTTGCAATCTTAAGTGATAGGTTTTCAGTTCTATTCTGTTGTGTTTTTGTGCTTCCACAAGCAACAGTAAGCGAAAGGATAAGGAGAAGTAGAGGGTAATGAATTGTTTTCATGATTAAAAAAGATAAATGTGATTAAAAGATATTTCTGCCAATCCAAAAAAGGATGATGGATACGAATATAATAATTGCAGCCCATTTACCGAAAAGAATATTTCGTACACGCGGGTGTTTCTCTTTTCCTCCAATATACTCAAGGTAAACCCCTGCCAAAACATAAGGCACATAAAGAACCAAAAGAGGATTTTGGTGAAATGCCCCTGCAATATTCAAATGGAGCAATTGGTGTATGGCTCGTTGTGACCCACAGCCAGGGCATTCCAAGCCAGTTACCATTAGAAAAGGGCATTTGGGGAAAAGTGCATAACCATTGGGGTCTATATAAAAGAACACAACCAATACGGTTGCAACTAAAAGAGCTGCAACCGTAATGAGTAAATGTTTTTTGTATTTCACGTGATGCATCAACTAGAAATAAACTGCTTCTGGACCTCCCAAGTTCATTTCGGGGAAAGAACCCATCGAACCCATTAAGGCTACAGATACAAGATAGATAACACCAAAGATTAAGCCAATTATCAATCCAATCAACATCCATTTCTTTGCATTGATTGAAGCACGCTTGGACTCTTCGTATCTAGTTTGATCGTGCAATGAATTTACTTTTATTGCATACACCATGCCTACAATACCAAATGGTAAGCAACAGAATATTGTAACCAATATTGATTCTAGTAACCATGTTTTAGCCCTCGCTGGTATGTCATAGTCATATTCTGAGGCTGGTATGGGAGGTGGTGTTTGTTGGTATTCCATAGTGTATTGTCTGTATTTGTGTGTTAATGTAACCGTTATTTAGAATGTTAATATACTTCCGAGTCCTAACAGAGAGCTAAAAAACACAAAAGATAGAATTATTGCAACAATACCTAATATGATTGCGCCAATAGCAATCCAGAAAGTTATCTTGGTCCATCGTGCTGCATTATTAGATGCTTCTA
>CAYTJC010000002.1:5843-23205 GCA_964437875.1 uncultured Dysgonomonadaceae bacterium | reverse complement strand
TCCACAAATTAGGGTGTCTTTTGTGCCATAAAAGATAACACCACCACCACTATCATTCAAGTTTTTGCCAGCGGGCACACCGGCTGGTCTTTCTGGCTGTAACCCTCCATCATACCAAGTTACTTCAACCTCGGGCATACCAACTTTTGGCATATTGTCGCGAGCGGGGAATGTATATTTAACAAACTCTGCATTGGGTGCACAGTCTGTTAATAGCATGGTGGAGGTAGCTTGTACTTTGGTTGGATATCCCAAATTGAGACCTTTAAATACAGGATGAAGAATATGACAAGCCATATCACCCAAAGCTCCTGTACCAAAATCCCACCATCCACGCCAATTCCAAGGTGTGTATATATGATTGAACGGTCGTTTGGGTGCTGGACCTATAAACAGATCCCAATCCAATGTGCTGGGTATTCTATCAACTTCTGTTGGACGTGGAAGACCTTGTGGCCAAATAGGTCTATCGGTAAATGTTTCTACTTTTGTGATTTCACCAATTTCACCATTCTGAATCCAGTCAACAACTTGACGAACGCCTTTTCCCGAAGCACCTTGATTACCCATTTGAGTGGCAACGTTATGTTTAGCAGCCAACTTTGTCAATAGACGAGATTCGTAAACTGTATGTGTCAATGGTTTTTCCACATACACATGTTTACCCATTGTAATAGCATCGGCAGTAATAACAGCATGAGTATGATCTGATGTAGCCACCATTACTGCATCGATAGATTTACCAAGTTCGTCATACATTTTTCGGTAGTCATAATACTTTTTAGCGTTGGGGAAATGATCGAACACAAGTTTACTGTACTTCCAATCTACATCTGCAAGGCCTACAATGTTTTGACTCTCCATCCCTTTTAGAACACCAAAGCCCCTACCTCCAACACCTACACCTGCAATATTTAGTTTATCGCTAGGAGCAATGTGTCCAAAACTAGAGCCAAGAACAGTTGATGGCACTATTGTGAGACCAACTGCAGCAGTGGCCCCTGATTGCAAAAATCTTCTTCTCGAAATGTTTTTAGACATAAGTTTAATTCTTTATTGTTTTTACTGATAGAAGTTGAAATGTTATTCGTTCCAAATTTATACAAAATTTGTGTATAATCAAACAATTGATTAGCTTTTTATAATAAGTAAGTGCTCATAGTTAGATAATTGATTTAAATCCTAAATAAAAGCAGAAACTACAATACCCCATCTTCAAGGTTACACAGTTCTGTTTTTTTTATGTAAGTTTGTACTCTATTTCTCTAGCGAGGAAAAGAACCAGTATAACATCATATCAGAATAATGAACAACTATAAGAATGAAAACGCCCTTGTTTTGTTTTCGGGCGGACAAGACTCAACTACTTGTCTTTTTTGGGCCAAGAAACAATTTAAAACTGTGACGGCTCTCTGCTTCACCTACGGACAGCGTCATTCGCAAGAGGTGGAACACGCTCGCCGTATTGCTGAAATAGCCGAAGTTCCATTCGAAGTGTTGGATGCAACCATTATTTCGCATCTTTCGCCCAACTCTCTCACCGATGATAAGATAGAGATGGACAAAGAGCACGACAAGAATACATTTCCAAACACATTTGTGCCAGGTAGAAACATGTTGTTTATAAGTTTTGCTGCATCTTTAACTTTCTCAAGAGATATTCGCCACTTGGTAGTAGGAGTATCGGAAGCTGACTATAGCGGATATCCCGATTGTAGAGATACATTTATCCACTCGCTCAACACTACCATCAACTTGGCAATGGACAAGCACTTCCTTATTCATACACCTCTCATGTGGCGAAATAAAGCTCAAGTATGGGAACTGGCAGATGAACTAGAAATTTTCGATTTGGTGCGCAACGAAACGCTCACTTGCTACAATGGCATTATTGCTGAGGGTTGTGGCGAATGTCCAGCTTGCAAATTGAGGAAGAATGGATTGGAAGAGTATTTAAAAACAAAAAGATAATGAAAAGAGCCACCTTTAAAATGAAGGTAGCTCTCTATTTTTCCACATTTTCAGTTCAGAAAATATATTATACAGGAGACTCGACAGTTGCATCCTCAGCAGAAGGGGCCTCATCTGGTTCATTCATCAATTCTTGATTGATAATGTATAGCGCTGCTTTAGGAGCATCTTCTCCGCCTGCAATTTCAATTTTATCAATAAGATCAAGAGCAAAGGTTTCTTCTTCCACTTGCTCTTTCACGAACCATTGCATAAAATTCCATGTAGCCCAATCTTTTTCGTCAAAGGCTGTATTTACGCAATCATATACTCCATTTGTATTATCAACTTCGTGTTCCAAAACTTTGTGAAAACACTCATAAATACTTTTAGGATCGGCCGGAGGTGCTGGTATAGCCTGAATTTTAGGTTTTCCACCACGAAGCATAATGTATTGCATTACTTTGGTCATGTGATCACGCTCCTCGTCGGCATGACGCATCAGAAAGTCTGAAATACCATCGTATCCTTCACTATCTGCCCACACTGCATAAGATAGATAAATCTGCGCTGCATGTGCTTCCATTAAAAGTTGTTTGTTTAATACGTCAGTTACATTTTTTGATAGTCTGTTTGTCTTCATACTCTGTTTTTTTATGATGAAAATATCTTACTCTAATATAGAACTGTCTCAAATTTTAAAAGTTCATCTATCAAAGCGATAATAATGCAATAAATTGTCAGTGTAACCAGCCAGAATTTTCAATATTAAATCCATTCCCTGCACTGAAAAAGTGATCCCATTGCCTCCGAGTCCCAGCACAAAGATGGCACTTTTAAAATCTGAATGTGTGCCAATAAATGGCAATCCATCTTTGGTTACACCAAAAGCACCTGCCCAAACATAGTCTTCTATAAAGTTTATTTCGGGGAATAACTTATTCAATTTCTTGATAAGCTTTGCAGACTTTTTATTCTTTATCTTTTCACTTATTGCACCATATTTGTATTTGATATCTTCGCCTCCTATCAAGAGTCTTTTATCATCAGTAGTGCGCATATAAATATAAGGGTTAGCGGTGTTCCAAATGAGAGTATCGTTAAGGGTGTCAAATAAATTCAAATCCTGTTCGCTCACACAAGCAAATGTGGTTACAATTTCAGCATACTTCTTTTTGAACATTTGTATGGTTTCAAAACCTGTGCAGAAAACAATTTTCTTTGCCTCTACCGTATAACCATCATCAGTTTTCACCCTCACCCCATTCTCCTCATACTTTATATCATCAACTGTGGTGTGATCATAAATACGCATTCCTCTCTTCTGATTATTCTGAAACAAACCATGAGCAAATTGAAAAGCATCAATTGAAGCTCCTTTAGTAGATAAAATACCAGGATGAGATTTCATCTTATATCGCTCCATAATATCCTCGCTTGTAAGCCATTTTACATCAAAACCATGTTGCTCTCGCATTTCAAACTCTTTGCGAAGGGATTTAATAGCTTTTTTAGAATGAGCCACCTGCAACGACTCTTTCATATCAAAACCACAATCTATCTTTTCTTTTTTCACTAAATTGTGCAGTACATCAATAGCGTCTATTCCTGCTCTGTAGCATTCTACTGCACCAGGGATGCCAATCATATCAGCCAAATCTACCATTGGAACATCTATTTCGTATTGCAACATAGATGTGGTGGCAGCCGAACTGCCATTTGCCACATCGCGTTTATCAATCACAACTACATTATAGCCAGCATCGTGTAAAGCATGACTAATCAGTGCACCTGTTATGCCTGCTCCCAAGACTATAATATCACAATATGTGGTTTCTTGCAGTTTGGGGTAACTATTTAATATTCCATTCTTTAATAACCAAAAAGCCTCGGGTGATCTAAGTTCCATAATTCTACAAGTTTAAATACTTTTACAATCTAATAGTTTGAACAAAAATTCAATTATTTTTGTTCTATAGTAGTAACAATTTATGCTAATTATCTATTAATCTTAATTACAAAACAAATAACTATGAAAGTAAATGAAAAACAGGCTCGAATACTCAACGACTTAATTTTAATAAATAATGACAGAGTAGTTGGATATGAAAAAGCAATGGAAGAACTAAAGAATGAAGATTCTGACTTAAAACTTCTTTTTCAAGAAAAAATGAATCAAAGTAATGGTTATAAAAATCAATTGTCAGAAGAAATTGTAAAAACTGGCAATAAGGTGGAGAAAGGTACTACCAATGCTGGTAAAATATACCGAGTGTGGATGGATGTGAAAGCTTTTTTTGGAGGTTCTGACAGAAAAGTAATTCTTGACAATTGTGAAGATGGTGAAGATGCGGCCTTGGATGCATACAACGACGCTCTCTCTTCTGAAGGATTGACACCTAACGTGCGCTCATTATTAACAAATCATCTTGCAGAATTGAAGATATCTCACGATAGGATAAAAGCCTTGAGAGATGCTCAAAAATAAAAAGCATTTGATCAAAAGTGTAGAGTAAAAACTAACTCATATAATAAAAAGTATTGGATTGCTAATAGTTATTTAGCAACTAAATACTTTTTTTGTTTCAATATCACTCTAAAACTAAGGATGAATATGAAAGAGAAAAAATCAAAAAAGAACAAGATTGAGAAGTCAGAGAAAATTAAAGATTTATCCGCCAATACTGTAAGTGAGCAGAATAAATTTCTTACCACTAATCAGGGCCTAAAAATTAATGATGACAACAACACTCTCTCTGTTGGCGAGCGCGGAGCATCACTTTTGGAAGACTTTATAATGCGTGAAAAGATTACGCATTTTGATCATGAGCGTATTCCAGAAAGGGTAGTTCATGCACGAGGATCTGGTGCACATGGTTACTTTCAAGTATATAGATCTATAGAAAAATATACAAAAGCAGGATTTTTAACCGATCCAGAAAGAAAGACTCCAGTATTTGCACGTTTTTCTACTGTTGCAGGTTCTCGTGGATCTACTGATTTGGCGCGCGATATTAGAGGTTTTGCTGTAAAATTTTATACTAACGAAGGTATCTACGATTTAGTGGGAAATAATGCAGCTCCATTTTTTATTCAAGATGCCATTAAATTTCCCGACTTTATTCATGCTGTAAAACCCGAACCTCGCGACGAAATGCCTCAAGCTTCCTCTGCTCATGATACTTTTTGGGATTTTGTATCACTTTCTCCCGAAACCATGCACGCTGTTATTTGGGCTATGAGTGATAGAGGGATCCCCAGAAGCTTTAGAATGATGGAGGGATTCGGTGTACATACCTTCCGATTTATAAATGAAAAGGAAGAATCATTCTTTGTAAAGTTTCATTGGAAGCCTCTCCTAGGAGTGCACTCAGTGGTTTGGGACGAAGCTCAAAAAATATCTGGAATGGATTCGGATTTTCATCGACGCGATTTGTGGGAAGCTATCGAAAGTGGAAACTTTCCAGAATATGAATTAGGAATTCAAATTGTGAAAGAGGAAGATGAACATAAGTTTGATTTTGACATTCTTGATCCTACCAAACTTATTCCCGAGGAGTTGGTTCCTGTGGAAATCATTGGTAAAATGACCTTGAATAAAAATCCTGATAACTTTTTTGCAGAAACAGAACAAGTTGCTTTTCATCCAGGTCATATAGTGTCAGGTATAGATTTTACAAACGATCCGTTACTACAAGGTAGGCTTTTCTCTTATACTGATACACAGTTAATTCGTTTGGGAGGTCCTAATTTCCATGAAATACCAATTAACAAACCTGTAAATACTGTTTTTAACAATCAGCGTGATGGATACATGCGTCAAATGATTAACAAAGACGAAACTTCTTACATTCCTAATTCAATCAATAATAACGACCCTAAACAAGCAAAAGTTTCGGAGGGAGGTTTTTCATCCTACAGAGAGCGTATATCTGGGGACAAAATACGGAAACGAAGTACAAGTTTTTTGGATCATTATTCTCAACCACGTCTTTTCTATATAAGTCAATCTGAGCCAGAAAAACAACACATTGTAGATGCTTATATTTTTGAATTAGGCAAAGTTAAACGAGTGGAGATACGTGAAAGAATGCTTGGATTGTTGAATCAGATAGATAAAGATTTAGCAAATAAAGTTGCAAACGGGTTGGGATTGAAAGTTCCTACAGAAATCCCTTTAAATCATCAACATAGCCCTGATGCAGAACCTGAAGGTTACAAATCGGTTATTAAAAAAAACAAGATTGATAAATCGCCAGCTCTTAGTATGGCCAATACGCGTAAAGACACTATAAAAACACGACGAATTGCAGTATTTGCTGAACAAGGGGTGGATATAAAAGAACTGGAAAGTATAAAAAATGCATTACTTCAACAAAAAGCAATGGTGAAAATTGTTTCTTCTAAATTGGGTGAAATAAAATCAGACAATGGCACCGTGGAAATAGATGAGAGTATTCTAACATCTGCCTCGGTTCTGTATGACGCCTTAGTAATTCCTAACGGTAACAATGAGATGAAGGAAATGCTTGAAAGTGACAAACGCTTTGGCGAGTTTTTACAAAATTCGTATAAACATTACAAAGCTATTGCTGTGAACGGTTTGGCTGTAGATTATATGAAAAAAACACTTGCAGACATCTATTCAACAGACAAGGGGATAATAATGGATAAACCAATTGATAAATTTATTGATGCCGTTAAACAACACCGCTTTTGGAATAGATAAATGTATATATTTCACTTTTTCAATATTTAAAAAGAGGGTGTTTATTTAAACACTCTCTTTTTTTAAACATGCAAATCAACCTATGCTTTTTGTAGTTGTTCTAAAAATAAATCTAAAACTTTTTGTGTAAAAAACAATTGACACTTAAACCCCTCCATTTCTCTATCGGCTTGAATTACCCCCTTATAGATAACTTTGTTTTTGCAAACAATAGAAACAAATGCGTATAAATTTTTTAGTTTATTCTCAGGAGAAAGAGTTGCATAACCCGTAATTGCAATGCCGTAAGTACTCATGTAAGATTGGGCTACATTTAACGCCATTTTTTCAGAAACTTCTTTTGAAACACTATCGCAACTTAATGCCAATATGGGGGGGATATTTAGGTGCTTTGCTTTTTGCCCAATATTATAAACAGTGAGTCCTCCCTCAAAAAACCCACTTGCATTTGAGGGTTGAGATAGTGCAAATTGTATTAAACCTGAAGTAACGCTTTCGCTAACAGAAACAGTTTCTTGACGTTGTAAAAGTATATTCTTAATTTTATTTAGCGTGGTGTTGTCAAACAAATGCATAGCAATTATTAGTTTAAGACTGATATTACTATGTTAAAACAAATCGTAAATTTAAATTGTTCAGTGTAATAAACTAATTAGATAACACCACATTTTTTACTAATTTTGCAGGTACATAAAAGTATATCTTTAAAAAGAGATATTATTGTATCAATACTAACATTTAGATAAATGCAAACAAAAAATTTAACCCTGCTAGGACAAAATACAGAATATAAACAAGATTATGCTCCCGAAGTACTGGAAACATTTGAAAATAAACACCCCGACAACGACTATTGGGTTACATTTAATTGTCCCGAATTTACAAGCCTGTGCCCAATTACAAATCAACCCGATTTTGCAACCATACATATACATTATATACCCGATGTTAAAATGGTGGAGAGCAAAAGCTTGAAGCTATACTTGTTTAGTTATCGCAATCATGGAGCATTTCATGAAGATTGCATCAACATCATCATGAAAGATTTGATCAAATTGATGAACCCCAAGTATATTGAAGTAGTAGGGATTTTCACTCCAAGAGGTGGCATCAGCATATATCCTTATTCCAACTATGGACGTAAAGATACACAATTTGAAAAAATGGCAACCGAGCGCTTGTTCAACCGTTCGTTTGACTATAAATAAGTTTTTTGACAATGGTACAAACTCAATGCGCAAAGATAAGTAGGATAAAGCACTATTCTAGGATCATCTGCAAAAGTATGTGTTTGTGTTTAAATTTTACTGCTCTATTTAATTAAATTGTTTTCCTACAAACATTTCACAGGCCGCTCGCGTAGCTTGATGATGTGTTGGTATATGTTTACTACTGATCCGAATAATGAGCTAGAATATAAAAAAAGCTGTTTCAAACAAATGAAACAGCTTTTTTTATATCAGATTGCTCTTTATATTATTTCTTAGCTTTTGGCTCTTCTCTTTCGAAATGACGCACCCACTCTATTTCCATTTTTGCGGGTAAATCTTGTTCGTTTACATCTCCTGACCAATTACCACCCAATTGCATATCTATAAGTAAGTGATACTTATTCTCACTAAATGGAAATTGACCAGGTATATCAGTCTCAATACGTGGATATGTAAATGTATGAGTATCGTTTACAAAGAATTTTAATGAGTCTTTGAATAACTCAACAGCATATACGTTGAACTTATCAAGATTGAGGTGAGCAACAATTGCAGATTTTGGATCATCTGTTATCTCTTCTTTAACAGTGTAGTCACTATGTACAGTTTGGTACATATAAGTATCTACATTTATGCGCTCCATTATGTCAATTTCTCCACTTGTAGGCCATTCTTCGCCATCTTCAGGCAACATCCAAATGGCAGGCCATGCACCTCGAGAACCAAATAGTCTCGCTTTAACTTCAATTCTACCACTGTCAAAAGTTCTTTTTCCTTTTGTATAGATTCCACCTGTCAGATAAGGTGCTTCATCGTTAGGATCAACCGTATTTTTTATTCCTCTCAAAGTCAACATTCCATTCTCAACAACATACAAACTGTTGTGATTGCTCATGTAATCATTCCAATCACTCTTACCGCGAGGAATCTTAGACCAATTTTCTTCCAATTTGGTTGAATCCTTAAAATTCTCTTCCCACACCAATTTATAACCCATTTTGGTAGGCTTTGGCGTACACGATGCTAGCACTATCAGTGCAACAAGGAAAACACTCGTTTTAAATACTTTCATAACTTTATTATTTTATATTCTGATTTGGATTACAAATATACGAAAACATTAACAAAACAGACATAAAACAATAATTATATTCTCTTTTTCAAATTAAAACTCACAGAGCCGCCACTGCCATAATGTCAGCTTAAGACCATTAAAAAGTAAAGTGCAGTGCAAATAGGTGACACATTGACATGCTAAAGTTAACTTTCAGTACTTTTTTGCAATGGCATAAGATTTGAACATTAATAAGTGAAATTGAAATGTTTAATCAATAATTCAAAGAAAGGATAATAATTATGTTACCAACAATTAGAAGAACTCAAAACTGGTTACCGGGTGTTTTCAACGATTTTTTCGGTAACGAATGGATGGAGAAAACTAACAGCTCAAGTCCTGCACTTAACATTTTAGAAAACGAAAAGGGATTTATAATAGAAGTAGCTGCTCCAGGAATGACAAAAGGAGATTTTAATGTAAAAATAGATGATGACAATCATCTGGTGATATCAGTTGATAAGAAAACTGAAACCGAAGAGCACGATGAAGAGACATGTTATTTGAGACGCGAATTTTCTTATTCTCATTTCCAAAGACGCATGATACTGCCCGACATTGTTGATAGAGATAAAATAAGCGCTAAAGCTGACAATGGTATTTTGACCATAGACATACCGAAACGAGAAGAGAAAGAAGAACCAATAATCGATAGAACAATTGAAATAAAATAAACGTGTTGAGTTAATTTATGAGGATTAAACGTAGCAGATATCTATTTGCTACGTTTTTTTGTGCCTATTTCAAGAAAAGAGATAAACAGTATTTAATTTCTATAATACACATTATCATAAAAAAGTCTCCTGAAAGTTGTGAAGTTTTCAGGAGACAATAATTAATCTAAGATTCTGTACATCTATGTATAGTATGCTTTTGTAGCATCAAGGATCAATCTTTTTTATTCATCACATATTTCTCTAACCATTGATCTTGCTCCCACAACAGATGCAATATATTTTGCTTAGCTACATATCCATGACTCTCTTTGGGTAAAATAACTAACCTAACAGGAGCTCCAAAACTTTTAAGTGCTTGAAAATAACGCTCGCTTTGCATGGTGTGTGTACCCGGATTATTGTCGGTCTCACCATGCGTGAGCAGTAGCGGAGTCTTCATCTTATGAGCATTCATAAATGGCGACATTGTATTATATACATCGGGCGAAGTCCAATAGCTGCGTTCTTCGCTCTGGAACCCAAATGGTGTAAGTGTACGGTTGTATGCTCCACTACGGGCAATGCCTGCTGCAAACAAATCGGAGTGCGACAGTAAATTGGCTGTCATAAATGCACCATAGGAATGTCCGCCAACTGCCACTCTATTCCTATCAATATACCCCAATGCGTCAACCGCATCTATGGCTGCTTTGGCATTAGCTACAAGCTGTTCTACAAAAGAATCATTGGGTTGCGTGTCTCCTTCGCCTACTATAGGGAAAGCTGCGTCATCCAAAATAGCATAACCTCTCGTAACCCAGTATATAGGATTGCCATAAGAGAGGAATGTAAACGAGTTAGGATTGGCAGTGCTTTGACCAGCACTACTTTTATCTTTAAACTCGGTAGGATATGCCCACATAATCATGGGGAGTTTCTCTTTTTTGGTCATATCATAACCAGCAGGCAGATATAAAGTACCTGATAGCTCTACTCCATCATCACGCTTATAAGTAATTACCTCTTTGTGAATATCATCAATACTTTTAAACGGATTGTCGAAAGATGTAACTGCTAAAGGTTCCTTGTTATTTTTGATGTTTTGCACATAGTAGTTTGGATATTCAGTAGACGACTGTATGCGTGTAAGCACAGTTCCTTTCTTAATATCTACAAACGAAATTAGATCTTCAACTTTGTTGGTGTAGGGTGAAGTATATAATCTTTTCTTTTTCAGCGTCTTTAAATTTAACTCGTCAATAAATGGGAATTGTCCGTCCGCAGTAAAGCCATCTCCAAACAAATAAATATTGTCTTTCTGAATGGTTAGTACATTTCTATCCATTTTGGAACGCTCTGTTTGTGGCGAACCTGGAGAACTATAAACATCTTGATAGTTTCTATCAGTGATAACTGTTGGATCAACTGTGTTGTCGGATGGATTAAAAAAGTAAATCTTTTGATTTCTAGTATTCCACCATTGGTCAATCAGTAGGGCATACTTATCATTTCCCCAATAAACACCAGCATATCTATTAATTGTTTTTGTCAAAAACTGTGGTGTGCCTGTGAATGGTGCTTCCAGTTGAAACAACTCGTCACGAAAAGGAACTTCCACTGCTGGGTCTCCTCCATCTTGTGCTTCTGCCCAATAAAGCGTGGCAGGCTTGTCAGCCCTCCAAGATATGTTTCTCTTACCAGTTTCAGTAGCCATAAAACCAATTGGCAAGTTATCGAGCAATGCACTATGATGAAATTCAGTTACCATCTTACCATCGGTTGTGTAAACATCTGTTTTAACAGGAAAACTATTAAAAGGCACCAAGTAAGAATAAGGAGGAGTAATAGTGTTGAGCAAAACATACTCTCCACTGGGCGAAAACGACATGCCTCTATGTAGGTCCTTTTCTTTCCACATAGTTTTAGAACCATCCAAATTTATTTTATATATCTCAGAAGTCATCAATGTTTCAAAGTTGGCTTCATCAGTTTTGTTTTTCAACAAGTCTTGATAAGTTCTGTTTTGAGATATCTGACCATCACTTGTTGTAACAATCGGACCAGTTGGCACAGCATCTTCTGCTGCAATAAAGTCAGACCTGTCTTCAGGAAGCATTTTCACAAGCATCGACTCACTGTTGCTAAACCAACTGTAGGGCGAACCCATATTGGCATTAAGGATGGGGTCAGTAAGCTTTCTTGCTTTCAATGTATTTAAATCTATAACCCACAGCTCTACTCCCTTGTCAGAAGTGTTAGTAAATGCCAACTTAGTTTCGTCGGGCGATAATGATGAGTAAATAATGCGAGCATCATCAGGCAAGTTTGCAATCTCTTGCACATCACTATCATTTAGTTTTTTATACTTTATGTTGGTGAAAAAATTAGCTGTGCTAGAAATATTTGTTTGAGGATTGATGCGAAGTCCAGCTAAGCGCAATTCTGGCTGACTCAAATCAGATAGCGTCTTAAATGCATCTCGATAGTAAAAGAGCATCTGCTCCTTCTTGCTATCCATAGAAACTATAGGAGCTCTTTCAACATCTACTAATTCAAGTATAGATGCTGGAGGTTTTTGATACTCACTATTCTCTTGAGAGTATCCAGTAATGGCAGATAACATAAACGTTAGGCTTAATAATATTTTATTCATTCTCTTTTTATTTAGGTTTTTAACAAGATAGTGCTCGATTCTTCAATAACTTACTTTACAACCCCATCAGTAAAAAAAACTATTTATCCTGTTTGAAAAATACTGATGAAGAGGCTTGTGCAGCAGGCATCACCTCCATATCATTTATATTTACATGCGGTGGACGCGACACTACAAACCATATACAATCAGCAATATCAGAAGCTACAAGTGCTTCATAACCCTCATATACCGTTTTAGCTCTATCAGCATCGTTGTGAAATCTTACTAAAGAAAACTCTGTTTCAACAGCTCCAGGACAAATTTGTGTGACTTTGATGTTGTGTTTCAACAGATCCATGCGCATCCCTTTACTTAAAGCATCCACTGCATGTTTACTTGCACAATACACATTTCCATTTGGGTAAACTTCTTTGCCTGCTATTGAGCCAATGTTAACAATGTGTCCGCTTGTTTTGTTCTTCTTCATTACCTGCGCCACTTCGTAAGATACATACAATAGGCCTTTCACATTGGTATCTATCATTCTGTTCCAATCGTCGGAGCTGCCTGTATCAAAAGACTCTAACCCTGCAGCCAGGCCAGCATTATTGACCAGTACATCAATCTTACTCCATGATTCAGGCATTTCTCTAATAGCTTTCTTCACATCCTCTTCGTTTCTAACATCGAAGCACAAATCGAGAACGCGTGTTGAATCGACCTCCAACTTACTTTTCAAAACTTTCAATCTGTCGGACCTACGTCCCGTAATAATTAAATCGTAACCATTTTGTGCAAACATACAGGCAGTAGCTTCTCCTATTCCTGATGTTGCACCTGTTATAAGAGCAACTTTTTTCATCTGCAAGTGTTTTATTTATATGAAAGATATTTCTTTCAAATTTAATTCAAAAAAGGCAAACAAACCACTTTTTTTGAGACTAAACCAATATAATTATATATATATTTGTGCATAAATAAAAAAAGGAGAGCATTATGGATTTAATCACTGTCAAAACTTTTAACTTCCCAGCGGAAGTTACCGTTGCAAAATCTTTTTTAGAGATGGAAGGCATTACTGTATATTTAAAAAACAATACTGCTAGCCAATTGGCATACTCTATTGGCAACATTGAAATGCAAGTAAGCGAAGAGGAATATGAAAAAGCAAAAGCAGCTCTAATAGAGGGAGGCTTTGCACAACCGGAAGACTTTCAATAAACAACTCACGCTCTAACACCCAAAATAGACTTCTAAATGATTAAGATAAAAAACCGACAATACAAATACATTCTAATAGGTCTTTTAATATTGCTTGGTTTGATTTTATTTAAAGAAGGAAGACCTTTTCTCAGTGGGCTCTTTGGAGCATCCACTCTGTTTGTAATGATACGCAACCAAATGGCTTATCTCACAGAAAACAAAAACTGGAACAGACATCTCAGTGCCTCTCTTCTTTTGATAGAGGCATTGCTACTTTTTTTAATACCACTTACGGCTTTTGCCCTTCTTGTGGTGGACACATTATCGGGAATCGAATTTGACACACAAATAATATTGACACAAATTGAAGGATTCATCGATACGATTGAAGATAAAGTAGGATATGATCTTATCTCTCTTGACAATTTAGCATTTCTCCCAAAACTAGGCGGAACAATGTTGCAATTCTTAGCATCCAGCACCTATTCTTTTATTTTAAACAGCATTGTAGTACTCTTTATTCTTTATTATATGCTGTATAACTACAAGGGGTTTGAAAGAGGTTTTAAAGAGATGTTGCCTTTTAGGGAAGAAAACAAACAAATACTTGCAGATGAAACAAAAGAGATAATACGAGCAAATGCTATTGGTATCCCTTTGCTGGGAATCATTCAAGGAGTCTTTGCATTGGGTGGATATTATATGTTCGGAATTGACAGACCCATTCTTTTTGCAGTGCTAACCGCCTTCTCAACTATCTTACCCGTTATTGGTACAATGGCAGTGTGGATTCCGCTTAGTATTGGCTTTTTTGTAGCTGGCAATCATTTAACTGGTTTTCTGTTTCTATTATATGGTACTATTATTATTGGAGGGGTAGATAATGTTGCACGTCTTTTGCTTCAAAAACAATTGGCAGATATACACCCCCTAATCACTATCTTTGGGGTAATTCTTGGTCTGCAAATGTTTGGATTTTGGGGTGTTATTTTTGGTCCACTGCTTCTTTCCTATTTAGTATTGCTGTTTAATATGTATCGTCACGATTATGTTCCAGGATCTAAAGCTAAACCACGCGTTACAACAAACATGAAGTCTCGAGGAATTCCCAAATACAAGAACAATAAGAAAAAACAAGAAGTAAATAACATAGAGTAATACAACTCTGCCAAAAAGTTTCACACTCTACATTGTTAATAATATCATTCAAAACTGGCAAGCGTCAATCATAGATAGAATCAATCCCTTATAGAGGCCCCTTTATTTTGATAGCAACTCTAAAATTCGTATCTTTACACTTGATAATTACAAACACAAATTATAAAAATTAGTATGAAAACAACAAATTATTTAAGTTTAGACACGAACGCGACAAAAAAAATTAGCGGCGAATTACAAAACCTTTTAGCCGATTTTCAAGTTTACTACACAAACTTACGTGCTTTTCATTGGCACATACAAGGTCCAAGATTTTTCAAACTACATGATAAATTTGAAGAAATATACGACGAAGTAGCAGATCAAGTTGACGAAATTGCTGAACGCATTTTAATGTTGGGTGAAACTCCAAAGCACAGCTTTACCGACTATTTAAAGGTAAATGAAATAAAGGAAGTAGGAGTGGTTACCAAGGGAGACGAAGCAATGAAACTTGTTTTAGATTATCTTAAAATCTTAATTGCAAAAGAACGTAAGATTTTAGATATTGCTTCAGAAGCCAAAGACGAAGGCACAGTTGCTCTAATGAGCGATTATATCTTAAGCCAAGAGAAAACAGTTTGGATGTTAGTATCAGTACTATCATAATAAACCTTTGCAATACAAAATAGTCAGATAAGCGGTGCATTATTCATAATGTATCGCTTATTTTGTATTAGAATAAAACCTAATTGTGTTTGTAGAAAAACGATGGCATTGTTTTTGCACTAAATAAATGTAGCTCATAATTATAGCACATATAAAATAACTGCTATATTTGTACTCAATATTATATTATAAGGAAGGAAAAATAAATGAATAATAAATTTTCTAAGCGAGTCAAAGACATCATGGCATATAGTCGTGAAGAAGCTGGAAGACTACAGAACAACTATATTGGCCCTGAACATCTGATGCTAGGTATTTTGCGTGATGGTGAAGGACTAGCAATTCAGATTTTACAAGATTTTGATGTAAATCTAAAATCTTTGAAAGAGCAGATTGATTCTGAAATACGGCAAATTCAAGAGCCTTATGAAGAAAACAATGAAATGGTAGTAACCAAAAGCACCGAAAAAATTCTAAAAGTGAGCATGCTAGAAGCACGCCTCACAAAAAGCTCCCCAACAGATTCAGAGCATTTGCTTTTAGCTTTACTAAAAGACAAAAAAACACTGATAAATTCAATTTTGAAATCATTTAATATTGATTATTCTAGCACACTCTTATACGTGAAAAGTATAATAGATAGTAGAAAAGACGAATTGGAAGATTTGGAGAGTCCAACTATGGGAGCCAACTTTACAGATGACGACGATGATGACATGAAAGGACGCCCCTCATCTCAAGGCCCCACTTCTGGTGGACCTGCAAAAGCTACATCTGACACTCCTGTATTGGATAACTTTGGAACAGATATAACTAAAGCGGCTTCTGAGAATAGATTAGATCCTATTGTTGGGAGAGAGAAAGAAATTGAGCGTTTGTCTCAAATTTTAAGTCGCCGTAAAAAGAACAACCCTGTTCTTATTGGTGAACCTGGAGTGGGTAAATCTGCTATTGTAGAAGGATTGGCATTACGCATCATTCAAAAGAAGGTGTCTCGTATTTTATTCGACAAACGCGTAATTGCTCTTGATATGGCGTCAATAGTTGCCGGAACAAAATACCGCGGACAATTTGAAGAGCGGATTAAGGCAATTTTAAACGAATTGTCGAAAAATCCAAACATAATTCTCTTTATTGACGAGATTCACACAATTGTGGGTGCTGGCGGTGCTGCAGGTTCTTTGGATGCCGCAAACATGCTAAAACCTGCCTTAGCCAGAGGTGAAATACAATGTGTGGGGGCAACTACTCTTGATGAGTACAGAAAAACCATTGAGAAAGATGGTGCTTTAGAACGTCGTTTCCAAAAAATAATTGTTGATCCTACAACTACTGAAGAGACCCTGCAAATATTGCAGAATATTAAAGACAGATACGAAGAGCATCACAACGTGAGATATACTGATGAAGCACTCAAAGCATGTGTTACATTGACAGAGCGTTATGTGAGCGATCGTAATTTTCCAGACAAAGCAATTGATGCTTTAGATGAAGCTGGTGCACGTGTACACATTTCCAACATTACTATTCCAAAGACAATTGAGAAAATGGAACAGGAGTTGGAAGAAGTGGAGCAACAAAAAAACGATGCTGTAAAAGCTCAAAAATATGAGCTGGCAGCAAGCTATCGTGACAAACAACGACAGCTTCTTGTTGCATTAGAAGCAGAAGAAGAGCGCTGGCAAAAAGAGATAAAAGAGAAACCAGAATTGGTTGATGACCAAAAAGTAGCCGAAGTTGTGGCTATGATTTCAGGAGTACCAGTTCAGCGTATTGCTCAAGCAGAAGGACAACGCCTATTGCAAATGAAAGATGTTCTGAAAGCACAAGTGATTGGTCAAGACGATGCTGTAGAGAAAATAGTGAAAGCTATACAACGTAACAGAGTTGGACTGAAAGACCCCAATAAACCAATTGGAACATTTATGTTTTTGGGTGCAACAGGTGTTGGTAAAACTCACTTAGCTAAAAAACTAGCCGAGTTCTTATTTGACTCTACAGACAATCTAATTAGAGTGGACATGAGCGAGTATATGGAGAAGTTTACTGTCTCCCGTC
>CAYTJC010000002.1:0-5833 GCA_964437875.1 uncultured Dysgonomonadaceae bacterium | reverse complement strand
TAAGACATAAGCCCTACTCAGTTGTATTGCTTGATGAGATTGAAAAAGCACACCCAGATGTCTTCAACCTGCTTTTGCAAGTACTTGATGAAGGTCATATAACTGATAGTTTGGGAAGAAAGATCGATTTTAAGAATACAATTCTTATCATGACCTCAAATATTGGTACACGTCAGCTCAAAGATTTTGGTAGAGGTATTGGCTTTAGCACAGGTTCAGACCTATCTGATGCCGAGCACTCTCGAGGAGTAATCAAAAAGGCCTTAGCAAAAGCTTTTGCACCAGAATTTCTCAATAGAGTTGACGACTTAGTGATGTTTGATCAATTGAGCAAAGAGTCTATCTACAAGATAATTGACTTAGAGCTAGAAGGCTTCTATAAACGCGTTAATGAGTTAGGTTTCACCATTGAAATATCTGACGAGGCCAAAGAATTTATAGCCTCAAAGGGATATGATGTTCAGTTTGGAGCACGTCCATTGAAACGAGCTATCCAAAAATATTTGGAAGATGAAATGGCAGAGATGATTATCCTTACCAGTGTTAACGAAGGTGATACAATTCATGTAGAGTTTGACAAAGAAAATCAGAAGATAAAAATGAATGTTTCAAAAGCTTTGAAAGCAACAGCGAAGTAACGTTCTGATAATTCATAAAACAAAAAAACCGTTTGTTGTTTCAATACAACAAGCGGTTTTTTTATTCTCAAGTATATCCTTTACTAACAAAAGTCTCTTATCTGTGCTGTTTCTCTATTGATAGAAACTTAGCAACTCCCCAACAATCTGTTTGAAACAAACGGAAAGCTACGGAATGTCCCCACAGTCTGTTTGTAATGAAAGAAGGACTCCGAAGAGTCCAACACAAGAATTATTCTGTAACTGAATACTTCTTTCTTCCCAACTCATAGTTATCATTCCCTTCCGAGTCTATGGCTACAATAACAGGAAGTTGATCCACCTCCAGTTTCCTAATGGCCTCTGTACCAAGTTCATCAAAAGCAATAACCTCGGCACTCACCACACACTGTGCCATTAAGGCAGCTGCACCCCCAATGGCAGCAAAGTAAACCCCTGTGTTCTCTTTCAGTGAGCTTATCACCTCATCGCTACGCGATCCTTTTCCAATCATAACCCTCAAACCATTTTGAATGAGAATTGGCGAATAAGCATCCATCCGTCCACCAGTTGTAGGGCCAACAGAACCAATGGGTTTGCCAGGCTTGGCAGGACATGGACCAGCATAGTATATCACTTGTCCCTCAAAGGGAAAAGGCATCTCCTCTCCCCTATCAATCATTTCGCATAAACGTTTATGAGCAGCATCACGTCCCGTATAAACAGTTCCCGATATATAGACCATATCGCCAGCCTTCAACGATTTTATCTTCTCGTCGGTGAAAGGTGCTTCTAAAATAACTCTATCTTCCATTTTTCTTACAATTTACCCTCAGCATGGCGAGTTGCATGACAACCAATATTGACCGATACAGGCAACCCTGCTATATGAGTGGCGTTAGTTAGAATATTTACAGCAAGAGCTGTGGTTGTACCACCAAAACCCGCTGGCCCTATTCCCAGTTTGTTTATTTCCTCCAAAAGTTCATTCTCCAATGCTGCAAGCATCTCATTCTCATTGTCACTACCAACAGGTGCAAGCAATGCTTTCTTACTTAAATAAGCTGCTCGCTCCATGGTTCCACCAATGCCTATTCCCACAATAATGGGCGGACACGGATTTCCTCCCGCAGAAGAAATAGTATCCAACACAAATTTCTTAATGCCCTCAACTCCATCACTGGGAGTAAGCATTTTCAATCCACTCTTGTTTTCACTGCCAAACCCTTTGGGTGCAACCACAATATTAAAATCATCTCCCCTCACCATTTCATAATGAATTATTGCAGGAGTATTGTCATTAGAGTTCGTTCTTTCTATGGGATCGTTCACAACCGATTTTCTTAAATATCCTTTCTCATAACCATTTCTCACACCCTCATTAATGGCATCTTCTATATAACCATCCACAATGTGCACATCTTGACCCATTGTCACAAACACAACAGTCATACCTGTATCTTGGCAAATAGGGCTTCTCTCCTTTTTGGCTATTTTGGCATTTTCAATCAGGGTTCCCAATATCTCTTTCCCCAGGGGCGAACGCTCGGTTTTCAAACTACTTTTGAAACTCGAATTGATATCTTCGGGTAGAACACAGCATGCCTCAATGCAAAGCTCTTCTACTAACGCTGATATATGCGAAGCTTTTATTACTCTCATTTTTATTTATTGTCTCTTTAAGAAGTACAATGTATTTCTATTTTCCATATCCTCTAAGTTTCCATCAATCACACCTATCAGATTAAAGACCTTTGATTTTGGGTCTTGAATCAATTTTTTGAGCAGCGAGAAATGCTCAATCGCAGAAGTGTTTGTTACATGAAAACGTGCACCATCACACGGTATTATCTTATCGCCCATCTTTATATGATCCTCATCATAGTAAGACACATCTAAGTTTTGCGACAACATCTCTTGTGATAGTATTTCTAATTTGTGTAAATCTATTTTTGGATCTCTCTGAAATTTCAACACAAAACCATTCCGAATATCTGAGCTATAAAAATCATCAATAGATACACCAAAATCGTTCAATAAAACCTGTGCCACCACCTCTTCAGCAGTATGCGCCATTTTCCTAAAGGTGAGTGATGTATGCACTATTTCATATATGCTCTGCGGAATAGGACCAAAAATAGTAGGCCGCGTAACAATTATCTCCTCACCAATGCCCACAATAATATCTGCATTCAAACCTAAAGCATCATACAGCAAGTTGAAGTGCTCAATCACAATACGTCTTTTCATTTTCAACACAGTTTTCACAAAGTCAACTATCTCATACATTTGTGTAAAAGCCATCTGAAAACGCATGTCTAAATGATACGTAGCAGCATCCGGAATATCCTGCATCATATCTCTCACCTGCATTATTTTGCGCGGATTTATTATATCATCATCGTTAGACAATTCAAGCCCAGGGAACATTCCATTTATCAATGACGATTTCCCCGAACCAGCATCGCCCACAATACCAATTAAACTGTCACTGTAATGCAAATGCTTTTGAGCAATCTGTTCACCTAAAAACATCAACCGCTCTCTCCCTCTTGGTGCAAAATATTGCGAGGAAACCATATATTCTTGAATGAGATTACGCATAAGCTTACAATTTTACAAACAGTTTAAATCTATTGTTGTGTTGAATATTTTAAAGAGAAAAGCTGAAATTCATAAACGGAACATGTTGTTGCGCTCCGTAAACATCTGTTTCTCCTAATGAGCCTGAAGGCAATGGCCTCACAATAGTTATTTTAACCGCCTTGGCAGGATCAAAATAAACCAAGCTTATTATATCCGACTCAGGAATGTTGTAAAGCAATGCAAACTCTTTTTCATTGATAGCCTTTGCCTCTTTCACTCTTTGATACATTTCCACCTCTTTAAAGATAACATCGAAAGTCAACTCATAAGGGCCTGAGTTTTTACTTCTTATTACTGAGGCTAAATCTTTTAATTTGTATTCCATTGTTTTGTTATTTAGATTGTTTGTTAAATTCGATGTACTCTACTGGGAAAACGTCTGTAGGATTCTCTACTTTCAACAGATGGTACACACTAAACTCATACACCTCACCCATTTCGCAATCAGATGGAGAGAACGGGAAAGCAAGATTGCCAGCAGTAGCAATACGCCCATCGTAACCAAAGTGCAACATTGTGCTGCGTGCAAAACCACAAATGGTACTTGCTTGATCTTGAGTGGGAGCAACTGCCTCAATGATTATCATCAATTCGCTGCCAATTTCTTCTTCCGCTTGTGGAAACATACCCATTACACCATTCTTTCCATAAACTTTAAAATCGAGAAAGAAATCGGTCAATCCATAGCTTTCAAAATTGTTCTGAACCCTATCTTTTACGCTCTGAATGATGCTATCAATTTGCGCAATCATGATAGGGTCTTTCACACCAGCACATGAAATGGTGCGATAGCCCACTTTTCTAACCCCCTCGAGCTTCACAAAATAATCATCGGTTGGAACAAACTTACTTCCAGACACCTGCACTTTATTATCATCCAATTGAGTAAACTCACATTCATGCAAATTGATTGCCCCACCTGGACCAGGCAGAATGTATGGATTGCTCTTTTCATACAATGTGTGAGCAGCAATAGAGAGTGTGGTGCATTTTCGTAATGGAGACAGCGGCTCTAACACAAAGTTATCTTTTCGTAAATATCCAAACATGCTATCGCTACCACTACCAGGCAATGCTGCAATGGCAGCACACTCCAATATCTTACCCAAGTGAATGGCCAATCCTTTATCGAAACCCTCTTTAATGGCAAGTGCTGCAAAAACAGAAGGATCATACGACCTTCCTGCCAATATTACATTGGCACCTTGCTCCAGCGCCTCCATAAATGGCTCTTCGCCCATTTGTGCTACAATTCTAACAGTGTCTTCAACATCGGACTCTGTTATCTGTTTTGCTGGATGCAGAGGCTCTATATTGCCCTCCTTCAAATTCTGTTTAATGAAATCTTTATCAAATTCAGACTGAATCACAGCCATTTTAAAAGACAAATTCTTCTCTCTTGCTATCTCCTTTATAATATCTACGCAGAATGCCACATGTGGCCTTCCACCCGAACCACCCGCTGTTCCAATAATCACAGGAATGTTTTGTTCTAAAGCTGCAGGAATCATTATTTCTAAATCTCTCTTTACAGAGTTTCTATCCGTAAAAGATTTACCCGCTCCTAAGTAATAAGGACCCGGGTCGGTTGAACCCGCATCTACTGCTATTACGTGAGGTTTGCGTTTCATTCCCTCTTCAAATGATTCCATTGGGAAACCATATCCCAATATCGCCGTTGGCGAAAGTTTTAGATCGACGTTTCAGTTCTTCCATTATAGAGAGAACAAAACGGGGAGTCCTAAATTATTAGTTTAGTATTTAAATAGTTTGGTGTTGAACTACTGTGCTTTCGCACAAATAATTACAACACATCTTTGAGTGCTAACACTCTGCTCATTTCATTGTAAACAATCATATAGCCCTCGTCAACCCCCATACCAGGTTTACCCAAGTATTGCACGGGAGATGTAGCCATAGCAATATGAGCACACACTTCAGCCGAGCGATTCGTCTCGTTGCATGTACCACCAATATAAGCCAGCATGTCGTGTTCTTTGCAATACAAAACTGCCTCTATTGAATTATTAATGCCACCCAAATCAGGAGTTTTTATTTGGATCATGTGTCCAGCCTTTTGGGTAGTAAAATCTTTGATATCCTGTAGCGTGTTGCACCACTCGTCGGCAACAACTTGAACATCCATATTCCTCTCCTCCATCAAAACCCTAATTTTACTTAGTGCTTCAATTTGTTCTTTCTTAGCATCCATATCCACAGGACCTTCCACTCGTAGTTGAAAAGGTTTGGCTATTTTGCCCAGCTCACCCATATAGTTGGCAATGGCCTCAAGGTCATTATCAAAAACCAGACTCAGTGTTCCATACACATCAATATGAATGGCAGGATTGTATGATGGATAAGGTTTAAGTTTGATAATTCTGTCTCGTAGCCAACCAAGGTACTCTTTTATCTTCTCGCCATTCAACCCTACTTTTGTTTCCACATGATTGAAGAGAGCGTGAGGCAATACATCTACCCCTTTCATAATCATTTTGTCGGCATTCAAATACCTATCATCACCCGATTGCGAAAAGATTGGAATTATTTCTGATGAAATCTCCGTTCCA
>CAYTJC010000001.1:0-28515 GCA_964437875.1 uncultured Dysgonomonadaceae bacterium | reverse complement strand
GGGTGGTGGTTTGACTGATGATAAAGTGTCGGCCTATCAAACTCTTTACCAATGCTTGTTTACAGTGTCTAAGCTGATGGCGCCTATTGCTCCATTCTATGCAGATAAACTCTATCTAGATTTAATCTCTGTAACAAGTGTTGAAGATTTTGAATCGGTTCACTTGGCCGACTTCCCTTTGGTAAAAGAAGAAGTGATAGATAAAACGCTGGAGCAGCAAATGTATCTCGCTCAAACTGCATCTTCAATTGTGTTGGCATTGCGCAGGAAGGTAAATATAAAAGTGCGTCAGCCATTATCACAAATAATGATTCCTTTTGCTGATGAGGAGCAAAAACAAAATATTGAAGCAATACAGTCACTTATATTGAATGAAGTGAACGTTAAGGAGCTTCACTTTGTAGATTCAACAAATGCTATGTTAGTGAAACGTATCAAACCCGATTTTAAGAAACTTGGGCCACGCTACGGAAAGATAATGAAACAATTGGCTATTGCTGTTCAAGAAATGTCTCAAGCAGATATTGCTGAGCTAGAAAAGGAAGGCAGTTTCAATCTAATTGTGAATGGGGAGGATGTGATAATAGAGTTGTCTGACACCGAAATTATCTCAGAAGATATTCCGGGTTGGCTGGTTGCAAATCAAGACAAACTGACTGTTGCATTGGATATAGATATCACTGATGATCTAATGAATGAAGGGATTGCGCGAGAGTTTGTGAATAGAATACAGAATTTGCGCAAGTCTCAAGATTTTGAAATAACAGATAGAATAGAGGTGTCAATTTCATCTAATAAAAATCTTGACATGGCAATTAATCAATTTTCTGGTTATGTAAAATCTCAAGTATTGGCTGACTCATTAACTATTACTGAAGATGTGCACAGTACAGAGATTGAGGTAAACGAAGAGACAGTAACCATTGATGTAAAAAAGATTTAATGTTAAAGGTGCTAATTATAGCACTCTTATTGCTAAATTTGCACTAAATGTAAGAAGCTATACTTGGATAGACTACAAATATGTGAGGAATTACAGTTAAACTACACTATTAAATTATAAGATTATGAGCGAAAAAACAAGATATTCGGAGACAGAGCTTGATGAGTTTAAGGCACTTATAAATGAAAAACTAGAAGCTGCAAAGAGAGAATACGAAAACTTGCGTTCTACAGTGATGAATGCAGATGGAAATGATACAGAAGATACTTCACCCACATTTAAGAATATGGAAGAGGGTGCATCCACACTTTCTAAAGAAGATGCAGGTCGGTTGGCACAGCGCCAAATGAAGTTTATACAAAATTTACAGGCTGCACTTATTCGTATTGAGAATAAGACTTATGGTGTGTGTCGCGAAACAGGAAAATTAATCCCAAAAGAACGCTTGCGTGCAGTGCCTCATGCAACATTGAGTATTGAAGCAAAAGAAGGACAATCAAGAAGATAGTCCATTAGTATAAAGTGTTGAAACCTATGAGAGAGAAGATCCCTAAAGGACTTATTGCTGTTTTTGTTATAGTTTTTGTTTTAGTTATAGATCAAGTTTCGAAGATATGGGTCAAAACAAACATGGCTTTATATGACTCTATTGAGATAACAAAGTGGTTCAAAATATACTTTGTTGAAAACAATGGAATGGCATTTGGGATAGAAGCTATTGGGAAGTTGTTTCTTTCAATATTTAGAATTGTTGCCGTTGCTTTTATTGGTGTTTACTTAGCCAATATCGTTAAAAAAGGCTATAAAGTTGGGTTCATTATATGTATATCTATGATTTTGGCCGGAGCATTCGGAAATATCATAGATAGCGTTATTTATGGCGAGGTCTTTAGTGCAAGTTATCCAGGTCATGTGGCACATTTTGTGCCTATAGGTGAAGGATATTCTTCTTGGCTCCATGGCAAAGTTGTTGATATGCTTTACTTCCCGCTCATTGATACCACTCTTCCTAATTGGGTGCCCTTTTTTGGGGGGAACGAAATACTTTTTTTCCGTTTTATATTTAACTTAGCCGATGCTTCTATCTCTGTAGGAGTTGCTCTGCTACTTTTGTTTTATCGAAAAACTTTGTCGGATTCACTTCAAACAGAAAAAGATAAGCAAAGAATAATAAACAAAATGAATGGATAATCTATTCAAATACCTGTTTCTATTGATGCTAGCAGTGGTGGTTTACTCTTGTCAAAACCGTCCGAGTGAGGTATTGTCTCGTAAGAAAATGGAGAAAGTGATGTACGATATGTATATTGCTGAAGCTATTATTGAAGATGATTATAATAAATTTGCCGAGAATCAAAATAAAGAAGCATTAATTGACCAAATATTTAAGAAACACAGAATATCTGAAGCTAGATGGGATACTTCTTTAGCTTGGTATTCAGATAATATAGATATCTATATTCAGATAAACGATTCTGTGAAATCCCGTTTGCAGCGGAGTCAAGAAGTCACGAAGAAACTTATCGCACAATTAGCTGAAGAAAACAATGAATTTGATGTCAAACCAGCTGATTACATCCCCCCTCATTTTTGCATTGCTAGTTTAGGATGTGATAGAGGATTTAAATTTGCGTTAGACTCCTTACAGTTGATGGAGAAGTTTGATGATATAGACAC
Organism: uncultured Dysgonomonadaceae bacterium; assembly: GCA_964437875.1. Classification (GTDB taxonomy): domain Bacteria; phylum Bacteroidota; class Bacteroidia; order Bacteroidales; family Dysgonomonadaceae; genus UBA2632. The sequence continues at coordinate 25,895 of CAYTJC010000001.1, read as the reverse complement.
TCTTCAGTTTCGCTTTAAAGTATTAGGTGTTTTCCCATTAGACTCATACTTTTTAAAAACTGTGCTTCGGGTTGAATATTCTGATACTACTGTCTATCAATCGTCTAAGCTAGAAGAGAACAAAGCATATAAATTTTCTATTCCAATACATATTGAACAAGATACTATAGTTTCGTTGAATGGGTTTGTAAACTTAAGTGGTAAACTACCTCCTGTACCTATTCAACTGTATCAAATATCATTGGGTCATAACGATAAAAACGACTCTACTCAGTTAATTGAGGAATCAACTGATAAAGAGTTGCTGATAGCACCTGAAATAGTTCCTGAATAGTTTCAGTTCATTTCTTAGTGTGAAATCGTATATAATTAGGTAGATTATTTCGTACCTCTATAAAAAACAAAAAAGTGGAAGCTATATGGTTTCCACTTTTTTGTTGCAATAAAACTTGTGTTCAATTGTTTTCCCTCTTAACTAGTTTATAACTCCAGCTTCTTCGAAAAGTACATTATAACTGCAAGTATGCAGAACAATCCAATACTCCCCACAAGTAATGCATAGCTCTCCATCTGTATGAGTATAAATACGAATAGATAAAGAAAGGTGAGAAGTGCTCCAATAAATATACCTAGCCTCTTATTTTTCAAAATACTCGACATGTGTAATACAATAAGTGTTGTAGTCATCACTGCGGCTACAATATAAGCAAGATTAAAACCCCATATTTCGGATAGGGAAAGCAATAGCGAGTAAAACAACACTAGCGCTAAGCCTACCAACAAGTATTGAAAAGGATTAACAGATTTCTTTTTCAATACCTCTATAAAGAATACCACAACAAATGTGAGTAATATAATAAGGATGGCATATTTAACGCTTCGCTTGTTTTGTTGATATTGATCTACAGATTGAATAAACTTAACTCCAAAAGCAGAAGTTGCCATTTGGTTGATAGCGGTAGCATTATCAGCATCTACAGTTTGACCAAAACTACGATTCAGATCTATCACTTTCCATTGAGCATTAAATCCACTGTTGGTGACATTATGACTTTCGGGCAAAAAGTCGCCACCAAAGCTGGGCGTTGCCCAATCTGATTGTACAGATGCTGTTGTTGTCTTCCCAATGGGAACAATGAAAAGTCCTTGCGAGCCATTGAGGTGCAGATTGATAATAAAAGGAACAGCCCCTTGTGCCAATCCATCCATTGCTAATGAATCTAGCTTTACGTTCAAACCTGCACTGAAAAGACCTGTTGTAACATTAGGTGAAGTGGTTTGTTTGTTTCTCTCGTAGTAGTGTTTATCGAAGTCTTGATTAGCATCTGTGTGTAAGTTCTCAACTGGTATGCCAGGTTCAAAATTGTATTCTTCATTCTTTAGCTGCATTATCACACTTTCACGAATACCTTTTAGATCGGATACTCCCATTATCACCCGTGCTTCATCTAGGTACATCTGCTCGGGTTTTATTCCTGTTTTTATAAGGTCTTCAAGACTCAATGTGCCTGTAAGCTCTATATCCGATCGATAAAGAGATACATCATAGATACCACGTTTGCGCTTTTCTACTTTAGAATTGGCCAGTACATTCATTTCAGTGGGAAGAAGGAGCAAGCTTTTTCTTACTAACTCGCTTTTGTCCTTCAGCTTTATTTCCTGGACGTAAGGAATTACTATAATTGGACCTGTTATTATCTGCTCGCCACTCCACTTGGAGGTTATCTCCAGTTCGGCACTTCTTTTTGTTTCCAATCTTTCATAGATAAGTCTACTTATCATACTCAATGGAATCAATAGTAATAGAGTGAGCACTCCTACCACTAATACTTTAAGAAATGTTGTATGTCGTGAAACAAAACTTACTTTAGGAGTTGGTGGAGGACTAGTATAATAAGGTTCTTGTTCTTCCATAGATTGTCTGTAATTGAATGTAGAATGAAATAAAATGTTGTATGATTATTGATAATATAGAAACAAGCAAAGGCTGTGTTTTGTTATTTTAATTTACTTGTTTCTGAGAATATATTTTTATGGATGGTTGATTCTTTATCGTATCATCTAAGAAGTTTGATTTCATTAAATATTAGAAAATTAATTGCACGAATAGTGATATTCTACAGAAAACGGGTAACAGAATGGTCGTAAAAGTATTATTTTACGCAAAACTGGTAACAAGATATTAGAGGCTACAAAAAATAGCCCCTAATATAGAAATCAAATTACTTTACAAAAACATCATTCAGAGCTATAACTGCATCTTCATAATGTTCTCTTTTAATCACAAATTGCATATTCACTTGGTTGAGCGATTGTCCAAAGCTCTCTATATTTATCCCTCTCTCATACAGAGCTTTACTAGCTTTGTATAAAAATCCTGGTCTCGCAATGTTTGTGCCCAGTACACTTACAATAGCGCTGGGTAGCGTAGTGACACGGTAATAGTTTTGAGTAAGCTCTTGAATCAACTTTTCTGTTTTTGCGTTTTCCCAAATAACAGTGGTGATAGAGTTGGCATTGGTTGACTTCAAAATATAGCTTACTTTGTGCTTTTGGAAATACTGCATTATTCCCAAGTCAAACCCTACTTCGCCCACCATCATTTGGTCGTGCACCTCCAGTGCAATTACTTTGCGTGTACCTGATACTATTTCGGCACGTGGATTGGGCGAAATATAATCGGCAGATATCAATGTGCCAGGATGTTCTGGTTCAAAAGTATTCTTGATGCGAATATTAATGTTTGCAAGTTCAAGAGGCTTTGATGCTTTTGGATGGATAGCTTCCATGCCAATATCTGCCAATTGGTCGGCTATAATGAAATTGGTGTAACCTACAGGAATCGAGTTTTCTATACCAACTATTTTTGGATCGGCACTCGATAGATGATATTCTTTATGAATAACAGCTTCATCAGCTTTTACCTCTACAGCAATCTTGCTGAATGTAACTTCGGAGTATCCACGATCAAATGCACGCATAATACCCTCAGTTCCTTTGGTATATCCTGTGGCCACACATAGAACTTTGTTGAAATCAATGTTAGAGAATTCTTTGTGAATGCGCTCATCAATGGTGAGTGGGGCGTTGTCATTAAATCCACATAAATCTACGAATCGCGCATTGATACCATTATTGTTAAGGATATTCACAGAGTTCCATCCCGAATGAGCTTCACCAATAGAAGCCAATATTTCTCTTGCTGCAAGCGATATGTCAACCATATTCACATAGCCCGATGCCATTACTTTGTTGAGGCTATACAGGAGTGTTTTTGTCTGATCTACACGGAAGCGAATAAAATCGCGTGCCTCTTTCAGGTCCAAACCAATATCAGCAAAGCCATCATTAATCAATAGTAGGCGTTTGCAAAACGAATCGAGTGCACTGCTGAAATCTTCTCCATTCAAGAAGATTTCATAAATGCCAGGCTCCCCCGTCTTTTTGTGTTCCAACAGCCAATTGGTAACATTGTTGTATGCAGAAACAACAAAAATGCGGTTATACATATCGTCGTTCACTCGGGTTCCTTTAATTATATTTTTGAGAACATCTTGAAATTGTGACATGGATGTTCCACCAATCTTTTCAACTGTGAGCATGAGTCTTATTTGTATTTGTTTTTTTATAATTAGTCGATTGTGAATCAGAATTTTTTCAACTCTCTGTATAAGCGTTGTATGGGTAGCCCCATAATATTATAGTATGATCCGTTTATATTAGTCACGCCAATGTAGCCAATCCATTCTTGTACTCCATAAGAACCCGCTTTATCAAAGGGGGAGTATTTGTCGATATAGTATTCTATCTCTTCGCTGGTAATTTTAGAAAATTCTACATCGGATAATGCTGAAAAAGATATTTGCTTGCTTGTTGATGTTAAGCATACACCAGAAATTACTCGGTGTGTTTTGCCAGAAAAAGCATCCAACATCTCTTTGGCCTCCATTTTATTAATTGGTTTGCCATATATTTTTCCGTCAAGTATTACAACTGTATCGGCTGTAATCATCAACTCATTTTCTTTGAGCTGGCTGATATAAGAGTTTGCTTTCTTTTTAGCTACATATTCTGCAACCTCTTCAACGGCAATATCACTTGGATATGACTCGTCTATATTTGGCAACACTTTTACTTGAAAGTCTATATCTATCCTCCGCAACAACTCTTCTCTACGTGGAGAGTTGGATGCAAGCAATATTTTATAATCAGTTATTTTCATAACGCTTGGCGAAGTGCAACAAGTTTTTTTAGCAATGCTTCCAATTGATCGAGGGGTAACATGTTTGCACCGTCAGATTTAGCAATTGAAGGATTAGGATGTGTTTCGATAAACAGACCGTCTGCACCAACTGCAATAGCTGCTTTAGAAATTGTTTCAATCAGTTCAGGTTGTCCACCTGTCACTCCCGATGATTGATTGGGCTGTTGCAAGCTATGTGTAACATCCATCACCACAGGGAAGCCAAACTTTTTCATAGTAGGAATACCGCGATAATCTACCACCAAATCGTTGTACCCAAAAGATGTTCCTCTTTCTGTGAGCATCACATTGCTGTTGCCCGAGTCCACCACCTTTTGTGCAGCAAACTGCATACTTTCTGCCGAAAGAAATTGTCCTTTCTTTATATTTACAATCTTGCCAGTTTTGGCTGCTGCGACCAGTAGCTCTGTCTGACGACATAAGAATGCTGGAATCTGAAGTATATCGGCATATTCGGCTACCATTGCAGCTTCATGCGATTCGTGAATGTCAGTCACAACAGGTATGTTGAATGTTGTGGCTACTTTACGTAATATCTTTAGAGCTTTCTCATCACCAATTCCTGTAAAAGAATCTACACGTGATCTATTTGCTTTTCGATATGATCCTTTGAAAGCAAAGGGAATGCTAAGTTTGTTGGTTATTGTTATAATCTTTTTAGCAATTTCGAGTGCCATCTCTTCGTTTTCTATTACGCAAGGTCCTGCCAGTAAGAAAAACGTTTCACTTTTGAAGTATGATAAATCCATCTTATGATACAATTATTAATTTGCTGCAAGATACAAAAAACCTTCTATTTTAGTAGATTTGTATTTGGTGTATTTAGTGTCAACAATATTTATTAAGAAAATAAATCTACGATCCTTTTTTTACAGCACTTATATCAGATTTTAGACATAACTTTGTTATAGTTTTGTATTTTACTTCACACTCTAAATTAATTGTATATTGTAAGATGATATATCTTTTTTCAAACATTTTGTACCCCTACAAAAATGTTTGAAACAGTTGAAACTTGCATCCACAGCCTACAATATGTTTGAAATCGTATAAATCTTGTTTTGTTGCCAATTTATTGGGTTTTCACACTATAAAAAGCCCGTTTTCGTCGTAAGATTTTCTATTTATAAGTAGATTCTTAAATCTTAGGTTGTTTTTTCACCTTTCACACGATTATCTTTAATAATAGCCTTAAAAAGAGCTGTTTTCTGCAGTTGAAAACATTTCTACGTCTGTAGATTCTGTTTTCAACAGATGAACGTTTAATTGTAGGTATAAGATTTGATTTCTACCTGTTATAGGGCACATTTTAGGGTGAATTGTAAAAAACAACCACATATTATTTACAAATTGACATTACGTGGAAATGCAATTTGAATCTTGAATAAAAAAATAGAGTTTGCTAACGACAGATATAAAATCAAAAAACTTGTAACTGGTGAGAATTGAACTAAAAACGCAGAGCTTTGCTGTTCATGTCTAGAAACTCTTCGGATATTAAGATGAAAAAAGACGACAAATTAAATTTGTCGTCTTTTTTATATCATTTATAAGTCTATCGTCTATGCGATAATATAGTTTTAGTTGATACCTAATTTAGCTTTTACTAATGGACCAGCATTTATTGCTGTTGGGCTATTATATGCTATAGATCCTGAAGCGTAATCTAATATGTAAGTGTATCCTTTTTCTTCACCAACATCTTTAATTGCTTTCTGCAGTTTCTCTTGCACTGGAGCAACTAATTTTTGTTGCATCTCTTGAATTTCTTTTTGGCTGTTTTGCATAAAAGCTTGGTATCTTTCTTCAATTTGCTGAATTTGTTTCTGACGGTCCATCAATATAGACTCAGTAACTTCATCAGCAGATTTTTGAAATTCCTCCATTTTGTTGTTGTACTCATTTTCTAATGCAGCAGCATTTTTCTTTACTTGTTCTTGCTTGGTGCTAAGTTGGGTCTCAATTGTTGATAACTCAGGCATCAATGCAAATATTTCTTGCGAATTGATATAAGCAATTTTACTCTCTTGAGCTACAAGTGCCAGAGGTGCAATTGCAAAAAATAAGATAATTAATTTTTTAAGCATAATAGATTTTATTTGGTTTGTTTTTAGTTACTATTTTATTTTTGCTAGGCAAAGATAAATGTTTTAATTAGAATATCCTAACTTTGCCAATACTTCATTACTGATGTCAATATCGGGCGACGCAAATATCATGGAAGTAGCTGATGCTCTATCAATTACAGCCTGATATCCATACATAAGTGCTAACTCCTTTATGGCATTATATACATTATCTTCAATGGGTTCAATGAGCGATTTTCTAAGCTCAAACATTGCACCTTCTGCTCCAAAATAGTTGCTGCGTAGTTGTTGCACTTCTTTTTCTTTAGCAACAATAGCATTTTCTCTTTTGGTTTTCTCTTTTGCTGAGAGTGAAGTTACATTTTGTTGAAAAGATTTGTACATCTGTTGCACTTCTTTTTGCATTGTCTCAATCTCTGCTTGCCATTGTTCAGAATTTTTCTCAAGTTGTTGATTCGCTATTTCATAAGCAGGAATGCTCTTTAGGATATACTCCATATCTACTAATGCATATTTTTGAGCAAAACTACTTAATGCAAAAACAAAAAACAATCCGATAATTAATAATGTTTTCTTCATAATTTCTAAACTTTTAGTTTGTCTATTTACATAGACGTGTATATGATGAAACCGTTTATATCTGCTCTTGTAAATAATGTTAAAGTGGGTGTTCTTTTAAAACTCTTGCCCAATAATAAAGTGGAACTGGCTTCCGCCGCTCTCTCTATTACCGCCTATTTTATCAAATCCATAAGCCCAGTCAATTCCCATCAAACCAATCATAGGTAGATGTATGCGTGCACCCAAACCAGCAGATCTTTTCAAATCGAAAGGATTGAACTCGCCTACATTTTGCCAAGCATTACCAGCTTCAATAAATGCCACACCATAAATTGTAGAGCTAGGTTCTAAGATGAATGGATATCTAAATTCAAGACCTAATCGAGCATAAGCACTGGCATTTCTCCCAACAGTACCGTTTTGATATCCTCTCAGGGCAATAGTTTCAGTTGCGTATTGTGATGAATATCCTGACATACCATCTCCACCGACATCAAATGTTTCGAAAACCGATTTCTTATCTTTATTATAATATCCCAAGAATCCAAATTCTGCGCGTGTTGCTAAAACTGGAGTGCGTTTAATGGCTAATGATGAAAGAGGCGTATAAGTTCTCATTTTGAATTTCCACTTATGATATTCTAACCATTGATATTTTTTTGAATTTTCACCACCGTTTTCAGCTTTCGGTAGGTTTTTGTAGTCAATTCCATCCCACATAGAGAATGGAGGTGTCAAACTTACATTGAATGTAAATTGTGATCCCATACGTGTGTACAATGGATTATCAATTGAGTTACGAGCCAATGTAAAGTTGAGCGACAAACTATTGCTTACTCCATTTGGAATTAAGAAATAGCGCCAGTTCTTCATGCGATACAATTGATATCCAATTTCACCTTGCAAGTAAAAATAGTCATCGGGCCATGCTAGCCTTTTGCTGTATCCAAGCGATCCTCCAAGTACTTCAAACACTTTGTCAGGGTCGTAATTATATTCAGCGAATCCGCCGCCACTACCATATCCGCCGTCATATCCTCCATATCCTCCATAACCGCCGTACATCCCTCCTCCATACATTCCACTTGCATAAGGATTTTGATATGCTCTTTCGCTAATATCTGACTGGCGAGAATAAAAGGCATTTACAGAGAAGCTATTGGGTCTCTTACGACCAAACCAAGGTTCTATAAAAGAAAACTGGTAAGATTGGTAGTACTGACCGTTTGTTTGGGCACTAAGTATCAATGTTTGTCCTTCTCCTTGTGGAATAATACCGCGATAAGACGAAGGGTTGAGTAAGTTTTTGAGAGAGAAGTTGGTCAACTTTAAACTCAATTTACCCACAAGACCAGTAATACCCCAACCTGCTGAAAACTCAATCTGGTCATTACCTTTTGAAACTAATGGATAGGTAATATCTACTGTTCCTGACTCAGGGTCGGGTTGAATGTCGGGTTGTAAATTTTCAGGATCGAAGTGACCTGTTTGTGCAATTTCTCTAATAGATCGTATCAACTGCTCTTTACTAAATACTGCACCTGGTTTTGTGCGTAGCTCTCTGCGAATCATATCTTCGTAGAGTCTGTCGTTACCCTGTATATTGACCCTTTTTATGGTTGCTTTACTGCCCTCCCTCACACGAAGTTCCAAGTCAACAGAGTCGCCAACAATGTTTGTTTCTACGGCGTCGATATCTGAAAAGAGGTATCCATTGTTTTGATATATATTAATTGCAGCGTCTTCATCCTCAATAAGGCGTTCTCGAAGTTTTTTCTGATTGTAAACATCTCCGCGTTTCATGTTCAGCTCTCTGTCCAATTGCTGCGAATTGTACTGGGTGTTACCTACCCATTGTATGTTGCGAAGAAAGTATTTATCTCCTTCATCAATTTTTATATCAATGTTAACTGATTTGTCATCGTGATTATATACAGAGTCCCACACAATTTCAGCATCTCTATAGCCAAGTTCATGATATTTGTCAATCACGCTTTTCTTATCTGCTTCGTAATTCTCTTCAATAAATTTCTTTGTTCTAAACAGGTTGATGAGTTTGCCTTTTTCATTAGTTTTCTTCATTGTCCATGCCAGCTTACTGTCTTTGATAGCTTCGTTTCCAATAAAGTTGAGACTATTCACTTTTATCTTCTCTTTTTTATCTACAGCAATATCAAGAATTACCTGATTTTTATTATTGGGATCAGGCTTTTCCATTATAGTTACTTCGGCATCGCCAAATGCTTTTTGAGCAAAATATGCTTTAATAATGCTTTTAGCTCTATTGATTTGGTCGGGTATCACTTGGTTCCCCTTTACCATTCCAACTTTTTTCTCAATATCGTCGCGTTCTCCTTTTTTCATACCGGAGTAATGGATATCTGAAATACGAGGACGACCTGTGAGACTTATTTCGAGCCATACTTTATCACCTTTAATTTTTTCTACTAGTATTTTTACGTCAGCAAAAAGCCCTTGCTTCCAAAACCTGTTTACAGCATTGGTTATTTCATTGCCTGGAATTTGAATTTCTTGCCCCACAGATAAATCCGAAAATCCTATTATCACAAAGTCTTGCTCCTCATACATTGTTCCTTCAAGGCCAGTAACATTTATGTTCTCAATAATATATTTCTTGGGGCTTGCTGTGTAGTTAATTGCTGGTGATGTAATGATGCTATCTTTTGAGTCAATTGGCATTGGCAGATTTTCGTCCACAATGGTTTGTCCCAAAATATTTGCCTGAAAGGCAAAACAAAATATCACTATACTTATAAATGCTTTATTCAACATTGTTTATTTTTTTTCGTTTCTCTGTATTATGTTCTTACAGGTTGTTTATATTACCTCTTTGTTCTTTTTCAATTTGTTCGCTTGTTTTGCCGTATCTTCTTTCTCTACATTGAAAATCAGAAATAGCTTCGAAAAGATGTTCTTCTCTGAAGTCGGGCCAAAATATATCTGTAAAATATAACTCAGCGTAAGCCAGCTGCCAAAGAAGAAAGTTACTTATGCGTTTTTCCCCTCCAGTTCGTATTAATAAATCAGGATCAGGAATTCCTTTGGTGCTCAAATAGTCTGATATAATATCTTCGTTTAAATTATCAATTGACAAATCTTTTTCTTGTATATCTTCAACTATGCTTTTTACTGCTTGCGTAATTTCCCATTTAGAAGAGTAACTAAGTGCTAATATCAGTGTTATTGTTTCTCCTCCTTTTGTATGTTCTATACATTTATCGAGGGCACTCTTTGTTTCATGAGGCAGTCTATTGTAATCTCCAATTGCTAGTAATTTCACCCCTTGCTTTATTAGATCTGGTGTTTCTTTTACAATGGCATGTACCATTAGCTCCATCAATGCATCTACTTCGCAGTTGGGTCTTTTCCAGTTTTCGGTGGAAAATGCGTAAATAGTTAGATAGCTTACGCCTGCTTTGCTTGCAGCCTCCACTACTTTACGGACCGACACGACTCCTTCTTGATGTCCATGAGCTCTTTCCAATCCTCGCTCCTTGGCCCATCTGCCATTACCATCCATGATAATGGCAATGTGTGAAGGAATTCTTTTGTTTTTTATTTTATTCATTAAAGACATTCTCTGTTTGTCCTCAGCTTTTTGTATTCTATAATCAAAACTGCTTATTATGTAGTTTCTTATCTTTCAAAGAGACGTGTTTACTTAATGAACAGTCTGTTGATACGTCCTTTCCAAACTTCAACTAACTGTTTGTTGCTGGAGGTAACCCCTCCAAATATCCAAATGTTGTTTTGGTTGTCAACATTTACTGACTGATTGTTTCTGAGGGTAAACGTGTTTGGTAGTGACTGTTTGCTACTGGCCTTCTCCCAATGCACACCATAATTTGAAGATGTGTAAAGTTCGTTTTTATTGTTTTCTGATGTCAGCATATATACTTTATTATTGTATTTAAATAAAGAAGAGCCTGTTACATTAAACTTTAAACGCTTTGAGGTATATGTAATTTTGTTGTCACCCTCTTGTAGTAGCCAAACACTGTTGTTAAAGAAATTATTTGAGTGGCTTCCTCCAGTAACAATCATATATTTTGCAGTGTAAATGAGTGAGTCTTTGATTGTTGTAAAAGTGAAGTCTTTTACTGGAAATCCTAATGGAACTTCGTTGAAAACATGTATCGATGTGAAGTCTATTGTTTTAGCAAATTTATATTTGTCTCCATCCTTTACAATAGCAAGCACAGAGTCTTTAGTATATGAGGGTAGTTTACCTAAAATACTTGTAACAGGATAGTCAGTAAATTGCACTGCCCATTCCATTCCATTCTCAGAAACATATACTTTGTTGTTAGTGTCTAAGGCTAGCCATACTTTATTTTCCTCAAGTACTTGATTTCTTATCGATTTCAACACAACGTTTTCAGGCAGTCCGCTTAAAGGTTGATCTGTCCACAACTCACCGTCTGTAAGTGGCGAAGTAGAAAGGTGTGTAGTATTGACCGTTTTGTGATATGTGTAGAAACTATTTTCATCTGAAACAGTTATTTGATCAGTGGGTATTGAGGAAATGTAGTTGCTAGTTATATTTTGCCAAAATATAGTGTCTGGATCTTGTTGATGAGTAGTCATCTTAAAATCGTATGTTTTTTTTGTTGTCCCATCTTGTGCATATACTTCAATTTGCTTGAGTCTTTTAATTTGTACTGAGTCGGTTAAGTTCCAAATATAGGAGCTGTCGGGGTTGTTCAAAAAAAACTTTATACCACTCGCTCCATTGGTCATTATGTCCATTTCTACAATAGATACATCGAAGAGGTACGGCAATGAGTCTCTGTTATAAATAATTGGAGTGGAGGATACTTGATTTATTGAGAATTTTAAATCAGATAAAACTCTTAATGAGTCATATCGAGATGAGATTTTTAAAGATGTAATTTGCGCATCTGCAGAGTACCCATAATCTATGTTGCTATCGTTTGAATCTAAGCATGAACTTAAGATTGAAATGGTCGCAAGTAGCGATAAACAGTAATAAAACCAGTTAGATATCATTTGTTTCAAAAAATTTGTATAATCTATATAATCTGTGCAAAAGTATGAAGTTTTTCCTCGTTCACCATAGATAAATTAATATTTAATTTTAATTTCGAGTAATTTCGTTCTTTATATGATAATGAAAGGAATCTATATACTTTTTAGCATTTATGTATGAGCCACTTACTATTGGTGCTCTAATGCCACAGCCAATCTTAATATCAGCTACTTCTATAAATGCCTCGTCCCAAGTATTGCTTTCTACAAAAGATGAAATGAGAATATTTCCACCCTCAATCATTATTGTTGCAATGTTCAACTCATATGTTTTGTGGAGAATTTGTTCAATCACATCTTTTTCAAAATCTATGAGAATGTTTGTTGTGTTTTTAGTAACAGGATAGTTTGCTTTTTCTGTAAAAACTATTGTTGACACTTCTCCACTGAATAGATTGATGTCTGTTGGTAACTTTCCTGTTTTGTCTATCACAATGCGTACTGGATTATCTCCATACCATTTGCGTGTATTCAGCGTGGGGTTGTCTTTAAGAGCAGTCTTTGTGCCCACCATTATACCCATGTTCTGACTGCGAAGTTTATGAACTACGCATTGAGTAATACTATTAGATAGCTTAAGTGAAGGTTGATTGCTGCCCTCTCTCTCATTATCGATGAATCCATCTTTTGTCTGTGCCCATTTAAGAATTATATAAGGACGTTTTTCTGTCTGATTCACAAAGAACGACTGATTTAACTTGACAGCCTCTTCTTCAAGCACCCCAACAGTAACAGAAGCCCCTTCATTTCTCAGTATTTTGATGCCTTTTCCTGCTACTTTGTCATTTGGATCTGTAACTGCTACCACCACACGAGGAATACCCTTGCTAGCTATTAACTCTGCGCATGGAGGAGTCTTTCCATAATGCGAGCACGGTTCAAGCGACACATAAATGGTAGATTCTTTTAATAGTGACTCATCTTTCACCGAGTTAATTGCATTTACTTCGGCATGTGCTTCACCTATTTTTCTGTGATATCCTTCACCTATTATTTTATCATTGTGAACAATAACGCTGCCCACAAGTGGATTGATTTTAGTATATCCCAATCCTTTGCTTGCCAATTGCAAACAGCGCCACATATATTTTTCGTCTATACTCATTTTTATTTATCTTTGTTGTTCACTACTCGCAAGAGAAGTTGAAACTACGAGCGTTTTTTATCAAAGAGTTACAAAGCAACAACAATAAAGATTCCCAATGTTTGAAAATCCTGTTGATTATATTCGCACTCATTTAATTGAAATGTTCACACTCGGTGAGATCAGAGTTTTCACTTCACTCATTCTTGAGGAAGTATGTAATCTATCGTTTTCAGATATAGCTACCTGCAAATTTAATGAATTATCTGACAACGAAAAACAAAAGATAGTTTGCATTGTAAAACGTTTGCAGAACGACGAGCCTATAGACTACATTATAGGTATGACAGAGTTCTATGGGCTTGTTTTTAAAGTGAATCCATCCGTATTAATTCCTCGCCCTGAAACGGAGGAGCTTGTTGAGTGGATTTTGCTAGAGACTAAAGAGGTGAATCCTCATATATTAGATATCGGAACTGGTAGTGGGTGCATTGCAATAGCTTTGGCTAAAAAAATGAAGTATTCCATAGTTGATGCATGGGATGTGTCTGGGGAGGCGTTGGATGTGGCGAAGGAGAATGCAATAAGCAATAAGGTTTCTATCAGTTTTTCGAGGGTTGATGTATTGAAACCGCAACAATTTCATCAAACTTTTGATGTTATCGTTAGTAATCCTCCTTATATTAAAGAATCTGAGAAAGAGGTGATGGGTAAAAATGTTCTCAACTTTGAGCCACACCAGGCTCTTTTTGTTGCAGATCAAGATGCACTTATCTTTTATAGCTCCATTGCAGATATAGCTAAAAAGCAATTGAATACCAATGGTATGCTTTATTTTGAGATTCATCAAGCAAAGGGCCATGAGGTGGTGCAGCTACTAAAAAATAAAGGATTTGTAGATGTGCAATTGAGACAAGATATGTCAGGAAACTATAGAATGGTGCGTGCCACCAACGGATAATGGATTTACAATAAAATGGAAGAACAAAAACAACCCCCTGAAACTATATCAGAAACGAAAGCACTCAGTAGAATGGCTAATTTGTGTGCTAGAAGAGAATATTGTGTTTTTGATATAGAGACAAAGTTGCAACGCTACAATTTAGAACCCGGTGTGGCGAAGAACATTGTAGCGAAGCTTAAAAATGAAAAATACATAGACGAATTGCGTTTCACACGTAGCTTTATTAGAGATAAAATTCGCTTTAATAAATGGGGTAAAGTGAAAATATTGTATGCATTGAGACAAAAAAGAGTGCCTGAAAATATTGTGAGTGAGGCTTTCTTAGATTTTACAGATGAAGATTTAAACGACTCTTTACAAGAATTGCTACAAGCAAAATGGAAAACTATTAAAGGCAACTCGGAATATGAAAAACAAAACAAACTCATCCGTTTTGGTATGAGTAGGGGATTCGATATGAGTAACATAATGCAATGTATTAAAAAATTGAAGTAATATGGAGCTAAAGTGGGTAGTACAGGAGCTAACTCATTTTTTTTACCCAAACCATTGTGCTTTTTGCCAAGCCAAATTGCTGGCAAAAGAAGTGGGAGTTTGTTTGCAATGTCTTTATAAATTGCCACGAACAAATAATTTTGAAGAACCCAACAACATTGGCGAAGTTCTTCTAGCTGGGAGATTCCCTTTTGAACGATTTGCTTCATTTGCTTTTTTCACCAAAGAGGGCCTTTTGCAATCACTAATACATGAGTTGAAATACAAAAACAAACCTTTGATAGGCAATTTGCTTGGTTCTCTATATGGAGAAGATTTATTGGGTAGTGAATTTCTTCAATCAATCGACGTAATAGTTCCTGTACCACTTCACCCCAAGAAAAAAGTGATTAGAGGATACAACCAAGCAGAAACTTTTGCTCGGGGCATTTCTAAAGCTACTTTTATTCCTGTTTCTGTTGACGAGCTTATTCGGGTCATAAATAATCCTACACAAACAAAACGATCTAAAACGCAACGTTGGGAAAATGTGAAGGGAATATTTGAAGTAAAGAAAATAGATGTGTTTCAGAACAAGCATGTTCTTTTGGTAGATGATGTAATTACAACTGGCTCAACCCTTGAAGCATGTGCCAATGCACTGTTGCAATGTGAAAATGTGAAGATAAGTATCGCTACTATTGGCGAATCATTGTAGTCTCTCTCAGCAAATAATGATTGCTTTTTCATGAAATCGGTATAAATATTTTCATTCATTAGAAAAGTAGCGCTAAAAGTACTATTTTTGTGCCTTGTCAAGAATTAACAATAGAATAGATATGAATACATTAGAAAAGATAACAGCAGAAAAACTTTTGAATATTAAAGCTGTAAAGCTACAACCTTCAAACCCCTTTACTTGGGCTTCGGGGTGGAAATCACCAATTTACTGCGATAATAGAAAGTTGATGTCTTATCCTGACATACGTAATTTCTTGAAGATTCAATTTGGGAGAATCATACTTGAGAAGTATCCAAATGTGGAGGCAATTGCGGGAGTTGCTACGGGAGCTATTGCACCAGGAGCAATTGTTGCAGATTTATTAGGACTCCCTTTTGTTTATGTAAGAGCCACACCAAAAGATCATGGTTTAGAAAACTTAATTGAAGGAGATTTAAAACCTAATCAAAAAGTAGTTGTAGTTGAAGATTTAATTTCAACGGGCTTGAGTAGCTTAAAAGCAGTTGAAGCTATTCGTAAAGATGGTGCAGAAGTGATTGGCATGGTTTCTATATTTAGTTATGGTTTTCTTATTGCTACTAAAAATTTAAAAGAGGCTAATGTGGAGCTTACAAGCCTTAGCAATTATGAGGCTATTTTAGAAGAAGCACTTCGCACTGAATATATAGACGAATCGGAACTGGAAACATTGCAGGAGTGGAGAGAAAAACCCGATACATGGGGAAGAAACAAGTAAAACAAAATAAAATATATGACAGAGTTTGTAAGCGAAGTAAAAACAATACCATATTCAGACGAAATGGTGTTTCGTGTACTTTCTGATTTGAGCAAATTGGAGCTCCTGAAAGATAAGCTACCTGACGACAAAATAAAAGATTTTTGGTGCGATGCTAATAGTTGTTCGTTTTCAATTGACCCTGTGGGTAAAGTTACTTTTGTTGTTGTTGACAGAGAGCCCAATAAAACAATAAAACTAAAATCAAAAGGTTTGCCTTTTGAAGTGCAAGCTTGGATTCAGTTGGTGTCTAAAGCAGAAAACGATACCCGTATGAAACTAACATTGCGTGCCAAACTAAATTCATTTATCAAACCCATGGTCAATACACCCATGAAGGAGGGTGTTGATAAAGTATCAGATGTTATAGCGTCTCTTGCTTACGATGAGTTGTAGGGTGCAGTAAAGAACTGGTGTTTTTACATGCACAATCTAATATAAAAAAGAAGAATCCAAATCAAATTAATTATTCTATGATTTGGATTCTCTTTTTGCGTACTCTATAAGTTGTTATTATATAGCTTTTTATTTATCTTGCAGTCGCAACCAGGCTGTGAAAAACGTCATTTCTATAGTATCAAGAAAAGTGTGCAAAGTTTTGTAAGCAGATTGATTGGGGCTTTTCTCCATCAATTTTATCGCTTCTTCCTTTTTAGATTCTGAAACAAAATCTTCAATCTTTACCTCACCCGTTTTTAGAAACTGACTAAGGTGTGATGCAATTGTGCTCTCTTTTAGGGTACGAAGTTGGGTTATTTCCTCAATTGTCTTTCCTGATTTATATAGCTCTAAGCTCTCTTGTTGGCTAGCACCTTTTACTTGCTTCGGCTTTTTTTCTTTCTCTTCTTTTTTGTGTGAAGCTTCTATTTCATGCATCCGCGATTTTAGATTTTTCTCTTCGCAATACTTTCTTATTTCATCTAAGAAGTAGCTACCATATTTTTCTACTCTCACTTTACCAAATCCATATATCAACAGAAAGTCTTTGGGTGTTTGGGGTAGAAAGTCGGCTAGTTCTTGCAACGATTTTGTTCCTGCAACAATATACAATGGCACATCGTTTTCTTTTGCCAACTCGTTTCTTATTTCTGAGAGCCGCTGCATCAAATCTGGATGTATTGATACTGTAGATTTGCTGGTACTTCCGCCATGGGTTTGCAACTTGGGTAGTTTAATTACTAAGTTTTTCCGCCACTTAAAGTAGTTTTCAATTGTAAACTCTTGCTTTAGCTTAGATATAAACTCCTTCTTCTGTGCAGCTTGTGTATAGACATTATGTAAATCATCGTTATACGAATTTGCAAGAGATTTGTTGTCTGTATAGGCAGGAGAGTCTGCAATTTGCTCTAGCAAGTAATCCAGTTTTTGAAAGAAGTATTGTGACGATGCTGTAAGTCTTTCTTGCAACAACGTTTCGTCAATAGGATGGTTGTTTAAAATTTGGATGAGTTGCACCGAGAATTTATCAGCCACCTCTTTTATCTCTTTTGTCTGCTGGGTTAATTCTGCCAAGAATGGGCCTGTTTCGTCATTAAACGATGTTCCTGCTTTATTCACATCAGTTCTCAAATAAGCAATCACTTTTTGTAACGTATTAAAATCGAACAGTTCTAACAATAACTGTTTACGGTATTCAACTTGCGACTCTTCTAGTTTTTCGTTGAGTTCGTCAGCCTCATTTTTGCGCGAAGAGAATTTGAGTATGTTAGACTCATTGCGCATACTGTCTATACTTATCTTGCTTTTTAGTACAATTCCTTCCAAGGTTCTGCATCTACTGAGTGCCACATACACTTGACCAGGAGCAAATGCATCACCAGCATCAATTATTGCTTTGTCAAACGTCAGACCCTGACTTTTGTGAATAGTGATGGCCCAAGCATGTCTCAGAGGCATCTGTGTGAAACTTCCTGTTCGCTTCTCTTCTAGTTCCGTTGTCTCTTTATTTACTTTGTAGGTCATATTTTCCCACGTTGTAGATTCTACATAAATCGCGTTTTCTTCACCTGGGCAGGTAACCATCACATAGTCTTCGTCCATAAATGTGATTTCGCCTATTTTGCCATTGTAAAATCTGCGTGGATTCTCAGTGTCGTTTTTTACAAACATCACTTTTGCACCTTTTTTCAGTTCCAAGTCTGTTTCAACAGGATAACTGCCAGATGGAAAGCTTCCCTCTATGGTAGCCTTAAACCATCGAGACTTTCCTTCAATTTTATTTAGCTCAGCACTGTTTATTAAATCTGCTTTATAGTTGTGCGTTGTGAGTGTTACATAAGGCTCATCTTTGTTTGGCACAAAGTTGGGGTTGTAGGTGCTTTGTAGTTTAGCTTCTGATTCAGGTGTAAGCTTATTTTGCCTTACCTCGTCCAGAATTTGAATGAAGTCGGCATTTTTCTGTCTAAACACTTTGTCTAGTTCAATGTAAACTAGGGGAACTTGCTGCATAACGTGGCTGTCGAAAAAATGAATCCCTTCATAAAAGGTTCGCAATATTTGTAGCTCCTCTCGCTTTGCTACAGGCGAAAGTTGAAACATGTCACCAATAAATATCACTTGAACTCCACCAAACGGAATATTGTCTCTGCGTCTGTAGTGTCTCAACAATGTGTCTATTGCATCTAACACATCTGCACGCACCATGCTTATCTCATCTATAACTAGCAGTTCTAGTTCTCGCAATATTTGCTGCCTGTTGCTCTGCATTTTCATTTTGCTTATTAACTCTTTACGTCCAGGAGGAGTGGGAGCAAAGGGTGCAAATGGCAATTGAAAGAAAGAATGTATAGTTGTTCCGCCTGCATTTATAGCAGCTATGCCCGTGGGTGCTACCACAGCAGTTTGCTTCAGGCTCTCGTTTTTTAGTTTTCTGAGGAAAGTTGTTTTTCCAGTTCCTGCTTTTCCCGTAATAAAAATTACTTGGTTGGTTTGCATAGCAAACTCATGTGCTAGTTGGTAGTAGTCGGACATATCTCGAATTTATTGGGTTACTTACATTTTCCTTGCAACAGACTTGGGCTATCACAAATAAGTAGTTGTTTCTGATTGTGTATTCTAAATTTTTGTTTCTAAAAAACTAAGATAGCTGTTTTTAGTTAAATGAGAAATAGATTGCTTGCAAAAAGTAATATATTCCAGATTAATGCTGCAAAATATTTGCTTTTTTTCATTTACGTTGTTGTAGGCCTCCGAAAGTCCCAATATATTTTATTTATGGTTTTGTACCCCTACAAAAGCTCCAATAACTTTTATTCATGGTTTCGTAGCCCTCCGAAAGTTCAAATAACTTTTATTTGTGGTTTCTTACCCCTCCGAAAGTTCAAATAACTTTTATTTGTGGTTTCTTACCCCTCCGAAAGTCCAAATATATTTTATTTACGGTTTTGTACTACTACAAAAGCTCCAATATTTTTTATTTGAACTTTTGTAGGCCTCAATCGTAGTAAAATCTTTTTTGTCTCTTTGTAGGACGTGAAAAGAGGTCGAAAAGTAGAATTTACAAACAGTTTAAACGCTTTGAGAGGATAAATATGTTTTTCTAGGGTTGCTGACTGCATTGAAAGGTGGGTTTAAGAATAATCTAAACTTACAACTAAAGTTCTTGTGTGCAATATGATAATATGCGCAAAGTAAGGAGAGTAGTCAGCATGACTAAATAAAAAAAGTTCCAAAACCTGTTTATTTACTAAACAATGTTTTGGAACTTATCTATTTTGAGAGGTACCTGGCGGATTCGAACCGCCGTACACGGTTTTGCAGACCGTTGCCTAACCACTCGGCCAAGGTACCAGTGCTTTTGAAAAGCGGTTGCAAAGATAGTATTATTTTTAGATTAAAAAAAATATAACCGATTATATTGCTTCAAAAAAGAAGTCAATTAGATGTAATAGCTCCCTTGATTAAGAAAATAGTAGTCTAAAAGCCTCTTCTACCTTCCGAACTGTTTCAATCTTGATGGATACCTTAGATGTGAAACCCTTCAAGTTATTGTCGGGTACAATAATACGCGAGAAACCAAGTTTTTCTGCTTCAAAGATGCGTTGCTCAATTCGATTGACAGGGCGAATCTCGCCCGACAGACCCACCTCGCCAGCCAAACAAGTGTCTTTGGCAACTGCAATATCTAAACTAGATGATAGCACTGCGCTAATAACCGACAAGTCCATGCCAGGGTCGTTTATTTTGAGTCCTCCTGCAATATTCAAAAAGACATCTTTTTGTGCTAATTTAAAACCTGCACGTTTTTCCAATACAGCGAGTAGCATATTCATTCTGCGAATATCAAAACCAGTAGCCGATCGTTGTGGATTGCCATAAGCAGCAGAACTTACCAATGATTGTGTTTCAATTAAGAAAGGGCGAACACCTTCAATGGTAGCCGAAATAGTTGATCCACTTAGTTCCTCGTGGTTCTTGGTTAGCAACATTTCCGATGGGTTGCTCACTTCGCGCAATCCCGATTGAATCATCTCGTATATACCCAACTCTGCAGTGCTACCAAAGCGATTTTTTATGCTACGCAGTATTCTGTACATATAGTGCTGGTCTCCCTCAAATTGAAGTACTGTGTCTACTATATGTTCCAAAACTTTGGGACCTGCAATGCTGCCATCTTTGGTGATATGTCCTACCATCAATACAGGGATACCCGATTGTTTTGCAAACTTAAGTATCGCAGAAGCACATTCGCGTACTTGCGAAATACTGCCTGGAGACGATTCCATAGAATCGAGATACATGGTTTGAATGGAATCGATAATCACCAACTGGGGATTGGTGTTTTTGATGTGACCAAAAATATGATCGAGATTCGTTTCACACACTATGAGGCAGTTGTCGTTTTCTATGTTCAGGCGTTCTGCTCTTAGTTTTAATTGTCTTGCACTCTCCTCGCCCGAAATGTAGAGCGATTTGATGGATTGTAGTTTCAGTATGGTTTGCAGCACTAATGTTGACTTGCCAATACCAGGCTCGCCACCAATAAGCACCAAAGATGCAGGTACAAGACCACCACCTAGCACACGGTTCAACTCATTGTCCTGCATGTCAATGCGAGGCTCTTCGTCTGCTCTTATATCTTTTAAGGGTTGAGGAGTGTTCTTGCCAGAAGAAAAGGATCGGGTGTCTTCTTGTTTTGCAGCTGCGGTTTCTTTGCGTATCAACTCTTCTACAAATGTACCCCACTCGCCACAGGCAGGGCATTTGCCCATCCATTTGGGTGATTCGTTGCCGCAACTGCTGCAGAAATATACTGATTTTAGTTTTGCCATACTTTGTTTTTCTTGTTGTAACAAAGGTAATCATAATTATTAAGTCGTTTAACAAAGAATATTTTAATTGGTCGTTTTTCTTTACTTTTGTATCTCGTACAATTTTAAGAACCCATTTTTCTATTGAACTATGTCTATAATATCTTTACTCATTTCAAAATCTCTCAATCTTTCATTCAATAATGTTGAGAGTACTATAGCACTTTTGCAAGAAGGTGCAACTATCCCTTTCATTAGTCGTTATCGCAAAGAAGCCACTGGCGGACTTGACGAAGTAGCTGTCGAAAACATAAAGATGCTCAACGATAGCTACAAAGAACTTCAAAAAAGAAAGGGTTTTATTGTAGCTACTATCACAGAGCAAGATAAAATGACTCCCGAGTTGAACGATAAAATTGAAAACTGTTGGGACACTACAGAACTGGAAGATTTTTACTTGCCCTACAAATCTAAACGACAGACACGTGCTGAGATGGCACGTAAGAAAGGATTGGAGGATCTGGCTACATGGCTGATGAGACAACAGTATGGAGTGCCTACTGATAGAGCCAAAGCTTTCCTGTCGGATGAAGTGAAAACTACTGAAGATGCTTTGAAAGGAGCTTCTGACATTATTGCTGAGTGGGTGAACGAAGATGCACGTGCCCGACAAGATGTGCGTAGCATTTTTGAGAGAAGCGCAGAGATAACCTCTAAGGTGATAAAAGGGAAAGAGGAAGAGGGTGAAAAATACAAAGACTATTTTGATTTCTCATCATTACTTTCACGTTGTCCTTCACACAGGTTGTTGGCAATTCGGCGTGGAGAAACTGAAGGTTTTTTGAGGGTCGCTATTTCTCCTGACGATGAGCATTGCACAAATAGGTTAATACAGCGTTTTGTAACCAACTCTTCAGAAGCAGCTACTTATGTAGAAGATGCTGTGAAAGATGGCTACAAACGATTGATGAAACCATCAATGGAAACGGAGTTTGCCACTCTCTCAAAAGAGAAAGCGGATGAAGCTGCTATTGCTGTTTTTGCAGAGAATATGCGTCAACTGTTGTTAGCTGCACCACTGGGGCAGAAACGAGTGCTTGCTATTGATCCTGGATTCAAAAGTGGTTGCAAGGTGGTCTGTTTGGATGAACAGGGTTCGCTTTTGCACAACGAAACGATATATCCCCATCCTCCAAGAAATGAATTCTCGAAAGCCGGCAATAAAATTGTGAAGTTGGTAGCTACTTACAAGATTGATGCAATATCCATTGGCAATGGTACTGCTAGTAGAGAAACGGAACGTTTTATCACTAATTTACGCTACGAAACAGAAGTGAAGGTGTTTGTGGTGAGTGAGAATGGAGCATCTGTTTACTCCGCCTCTAAAATTGCACGTGAGGAATTTCCCGAATATGATGTAACGGTGAGAGGAGCAGTTTCCATTGGCCGTAGATTATGCGACCCATTGGCAGAATTGGTGAAGATAGATCCGAAAGCTGTTGGAGTGGGGCAGTATCAGCACGATGTGGATCAAGGAAAATTGAAAAAGTCATTGGACCAAACGGTTGAGAGCTGTGTAAACCTAGTGGGAGTGAACTTGAATACTGCGAGCAAGCATTTGCTTGTATATGTATCTGGATTGGGAGAGTCACTGGCACAAAATATTGTGGATTATCGCACAGAGAATGGGGCTTTCGAGTCTCGCAAGCAGTTGATGAAAGTTCCCCGATTGGGTGCAAAGGCTTTTGAGCAGTGTGCAGGTTTTTTACGCATTCCCGATGCTAAGAACTTGTTGGACAACTCAGCTGTACATCCAGAGAGTTATCACGTGGTGGAGAAAATAGCTAAG
The DNA here is from genome assembly GCA_964437875.1 of uncultured Dysgonomonadaceae bacterium. Taxonomy (GTDB): domain Bacteria; phylum Bacteroidota; class Bacteroidia; order Bacteroidales; family Dysgonomonadaceae; genus UBA2632. The sequence goes on along the minus strand of CAYTJC010000001.1, from coordinate 2,776 downwards.
GACATGAACAGTACTGTCGAGAAATTAATCAACGATACATCGTTGAAAGAAAAGATTGATTTAAATAAATATACATCAGATACAATTGGACTAGCAACATTGAATGATATTCTGGAAGAGTTGGAGAAGCCAGGACGTGACCCTCGTAGCAAAGTGGAGACTTTTGAGTTCAATCAAGCAGTCAAAACTATTACTGATTTAAAAGAAGAAATGGTTTTGCCTGGTATTGTTACTAATATCACCAACTTTGGATGCTTCGTGGATGTTGGTATTAAAGAGAATGGATTGGTGCACATTTCAGAATTGGCCAACAGGTTCATATCCAACCCTACCGAAGTGGTTTCATTGCATCAATACGTTAAAGTGAAAGTGTTGTCGGTAGATATTGAGCGTAAACGAGTTCAACTATCTATGAAAGAAGTGGAAGAGTAGGAGAGGAAGCAAGTAGTTTACTTATGCTACTCCTCTTTGTCAACATTGCTTTGTGTAAGATTGAATGTTTTTCTATGATGGCATGTTATGCCACATCCTGCAATGGCTTCACGATGGGCACGTGTGGGGTATCCTTTGTTTTTATGCCAATCATATTGTGGAAACTCTTTGTGTAGATTCTTCATGTATTCGTCGCGGTAGGTCTTTGCTAATACAGATGCAGCTGCAATTGACATGAACTTGCTGTCGCCTTTCACAACACAAGTGTGGGAGATATCCTCGTAGGGCTTGAATCTATTTCCATCTACTAATATATGTTGAGGCTTTAGCTCTAGCTTTGCTATTGCCCGATGCATAGCTTCAACAGAAGCCCACAAGATATTCATCTCGTCAACCTCATGTGGAGAGCAACTTGCTACTGCATAAGCAGTGGCTTCACTTTCAATAATTACCCGCAATTCATTGCGTGTCTTTTCCGATAGTTGTTTGGAGTCGTTCAGTGCCTCGCACTTAAAGTTGGGGGGCAATATAACAGCTGCTGCAAACACAGGCCCCGACAAGCAACCTCTCCCAGCTTCATCGCATCCCGCTTCTACTCTCCCTTTTTGCATGCACGAGGAGAGAAGTTCTCTTTCAATTTTATTTCTCATAAGGCTATTTCAAGAAAGTTATCTGCGGGTGGGAAGTCAAGACTGAACGAAGAGAAATCTGCATCGGGATCGCCCATTAAATCACTTAGTTGCTCAATCATCTTCAGCATCTCTGCATCCATTTTTTCGTCGCCTTTCATGTGGAGTATTTGCATTTTCACAATCAAATCTATCACTGCACTTTTCATTTTTGCAGGAATGGGCAATGACATTGATTCTATTTTAGATTGAGCCACACTGCGAGCTATCTTTTCAGCTTTTATGCGGTACTCATCTTGCAAGTGGGGTTTGCCTGGTAATGAATCTACAAAAAAGCTTTCAATGTTCAGTTTGTTATTTTGCAATGTCATCAATCTGTAGGGAAATGGATATCCTGCCAAGCTGCCTGTCTCTATATCGTATATAGTGTTTCCTTTTGGTGTGGTGAGCAGTGTAATATCATTAGAGTGAAAATGCCCAGTGAACATTATTTGGAGGCCATTGTCTGCTAATATCTCAGCATTCCTTTCCCAGTTATCAATCAAGTAGTTTGGCATAAAAGTAGATTGATAAGGCATGTGTTCTACCAATCCATGATGCATCATGCCCAATACAAGAATGCCTTTTGATTTGGCCTCTTGCAGTATATCAAGCGACCAGCGCATAGTTTCTGGAAGAATTCTGCCTCCCGAAATAGTTGTAGTGGTGTATTCCTTGTGTTTGTTGCTATCGATACTTAAAAGCCAAGTACTATCATTTAGTTCTGCCAAATAGCTCAGCGAGGTTGTGTCTTGTCTTGTTGCATCTGCATATCCATACGGAGCGTATATTTGCTCAAACTCTTCTGCAGATATACCTGAAGATGCTGTTGATTTGTCTCCCACATACGCTTTTGCATTGGGAACATTCACATCATGATTGCCAGGCACTACAAAAATACGTGTGCCATGTTCCGCTAGAGGTTTTAATTTAGCTGTGAAGTCAATGTGGCTATCACGTTCTCCATTGTTAGTAATATCGCCCGTTATCAGAAGTATATCGGGTTGATGTTTTTTTAGTTCTGAAAATACTTGATTGAGAACTTGGTGTAAGTCTTTGGTATTTCGTCCAGTGGAGGTCTCAAAGATGTGTAGAGCAGCTCCTGGGCTAATTAGTTTCGTAGAGAGAAAGTGTGTGTCACTTATAACAGCAATCTTAAGTGATTGCTGTGCTGATAAACTCCACGTTAAAAGTAAGTATAGTATAAAAAGTATTTTGCGCATAGCAAAGGTGTTGGTTCTATAATCTCATCTAAATATATAGGTTTATCTTCGCCTTACAAGTAGGAATTAATACGCAATGAAAACTTAACTTGTTGAATCGATGGATTAAATGTGTAGAATTCGCTCAATTTCTTCAACATTAGAACGAAATGTTTTGTCAACTTCTATTAATCCTTTCACAGTATTGCATGAATGAAGAACGGTTGCGTGGTTTCGTTTTCCAATGTGCGATCCAATCTGAGCAAGGGATAGTTCTGTATAAGCTTTCGTGAAATACATTGCCACTTGTCTTGCTTGTACAATTTCGCGTTTGCGCGATCTAGATTGAATAAGGTCTCTTTTAATGTTGAAGTAGTCGCAAACTACATCTTGAATTTTCTGAACAGTTATTTTCTTTACTTCAAATTTGATACTTTGCTCTATTACTCTACGAGCAAGTGTTAGGTCTATTTC